>REEL01000129.1 GCA_007695095.1 Chitinophagaceae bacterium
AAAAAAGAACTTTTTTTAAAAAAAAATTTGACTTTTATAAATTTTGCTTTTATCTTACTGTTGTTTCCGTTGAGAAACACTCCTCTCCTACCCTGATTCTTTTTTTTAGTTTAAATCTTATACTATTATGCAAAATTTAATTCTGTCTCTATCTGTTTTAGTTCTTATCAGCTTTTCTTCTTTTGCAAATAATGATACTCAAAGTTTTCACCTTGAAAATGATGAAATGCAAGTCTATTTAGAGGAATTAGGAATAAAAACAGAAGTTAATGAAACAGAATTATTGAACTCATTACCTAAATTTGATATCAGTAAAATAGATAACAGCAGTTTCAAGTTTTCTTTTGAAAATAGATTTAATCAACCATACACTCTTGAAATATTTTCATTAAACGGTGAAAAAGTTGACTCTTACCACTTCATCTCTGACAGTGAAGTTACAGTAAACAAAGGATACTTGGCTGATGGAGAATATATCTACAACTTGTATGATCAATTTGGTAACTTTCATTCAGGGTTAATCACTTACTAAGTATATTTTAAAAAAAACTTATAAAACCCGTTTAAAACCTGAGCCTTTCAGGTAGTATATTAAGGCTCTGTATTATTTAAATTTCCGTCATGTATTAAGTTTTAAGCTCTTTTATAAATCTTTCATTCATAAAATAAAAAAAAACTCTTTTTTTTAGAATAAAATCAAACTTTTCTCTATCTTAGTCATATATTTTTAAATCTTTTAATAAAATATATGTCCTCTAAGAAATTTACAGTTGTTTGCTTTGAAAATCCTGCTAATGACGTACAAAGTCAAATTCAAAAATTTTCTAAGGACTATACTATTATTTCCGTGAGTGATAAAAAATCAGTATTAAAACAATTAGATGACTCAGAAATCAGAGTGCTCTTAATAGACGAAAGAAATCTAAAGTCTGATTACACAAAGATTCTTGAAGGTTTAAAAGGTAAATTTCCTGCTTTAACACGAATTATCATTTCAAATGATGTCACTAAAGAAAAAGTTCTCGAAGCTGTGAATAAGTATCACGTATTTGCCTTTTTATCGGAAGATAAAATTTCATCTGAGCTTAAAAAAATCCTTAGTGATGCCTACACTAAATTTAAAAAAATAAAAGAAAGAGAAAAGTTAATTTCAAAACTTCAATCTTCTAACGAGCAGTTAGAGTTTATGCTTCGGGAAAAGTTAATTTCATAATATTTTATTCTTTTAAAGCTCTTAAAACAATTCTTTTTCCGGGTGGGCCCTTCAATCTTTCTGTTCTGAAACCGCATTCTTCCAAAAGCCTTCTGAATCGTCCCTGTACACAATAAGTCACCATTATCCCTCCTATTCTCAAACGATCATAAATGAGTTTTCCCGAATGGTCAATCCACATCTCAGGTTGCACAGAAGGGGCAAATGCATCATAAAATATTATATCTGCAGTAAATTCTAAGCGATCATTCCAAAAACATTTTTTCTTGTATAAATTGAAATCCTTTTGAAAGTTAACCCATTCACCCCAGTGTGCCATTTGGAGTAACTCTAATTTTTGTGACAAAGCGGGCATTTGTTTTGTCAGATTATTATTAAACTCTTTTAGGGAAATGCTGTCTACCGGATAGGCATCAAGACTGAAATAGTTAATTTTTAGATTGGGATTCAAATCCAGAAACTGAAAGGCCAAAGCAGCATTTAAGCCGGAGCCAAAACCCAACTCCAAAATATTTACAGTTTCATGATTTAAGGTTTCATGATAAAACTGAAGGCCATTTTCAATATAGACTAATTGACTTTCTCTCAGCGCTCCATGTGAAGAATGAAAAGTAGCTCCTATTTCTTTATCAAAAATAGTAAAAGAGCCATCAGCCGTTTCTTCAATTTTATATCTGCTTACCCCATTAACTTAGTGATTTTAACCATTTTACAATAACTCTATTTCCTTCCAGTACATTGTGACAATGAGTATCACAAAAGCTTAAATCCAGATTTTTACTAATTGCTGTCTTATAACTTTGATCTAAAGCATTAGTACCATCAAAATCGACATACGCCATCCGAACAGTTAACTCTTTCAGTGGTCTTGCAAAAGAATGACCGGGCAGGGCAGCCACATTGAGATGCTCTAACATATAATTACACAATGAAACGCTATTAACTATCTCGAGTTTTGCCAATTTCTTTCGATAAGGTTCAAAATCTACAAAATGATAAAACCCTCCCTCCGGCAAATGTAGTTTAAGCCCTCCTTTAAGAAGTATACTTGCAGTTTCATATCCTAAAACGGATAGTATGCGTCTGGAGTGAGTCAGGTATCTTTCAATATCACTTCCTCCTTTAAACGCCTGTATTGCTGCATATTGGACAGGAGCGCTTACGGAGGTAAAAGTTTCGCTGGCAACAACACACATAGCATCTTTCAGCCAATCTAAACCTTCCGGAAAAGAAAAGGAACCGAGGCGCCAACCACCGGCTCCACACCACTTCGACAAACCCGAACTCAAAATTGTTCCCTCCGGATAAAATCTTGCGATAGATAAATGTTTATCTCTATGATTTAGCGGACCGTAAATTTCATCAGAAAGAATGATTATATTATTATCCCGAGCCACTTTAGCTAATTTTTTTAACTCATCCCTGCTATAAGTCATGCCGTCAGGGTTTCCCGGATAATTTAAAATTAAAACAGCCGGCAGGTCTTTATCTACTCTCTGGTTACATACTGAATCCAGCAACTCAGGGGTAATTCGCCAGCGGTCTTCAAAACGGGTTTGTATCAGGGAAACTTTTCGTCCAATGATTTTTGCCTGTGGTATATATGAAACCCAGCATGGGCTAGGCAATAAAATATCTCCTGAAAAGGCTACCTGTAAGAGAAACAATAGCTCTTTGGAGCCCGGACCAACTATAATATTTTCCGGATTTAACTTTATGCTGTCCTTCTTAAAATGAAACTCTGAGATAGCTTCCCGTAACTCATACAAACCCTGTACGTGTAAATAATCTTTTTGAGGGGCAAAATTTCTCAATGCATTCACAACAGCATCAGGAACCGGAAATGGTGACTGACCCAAACCCATATTGTAAACAAGTTCACCTCTTAATCGTTTATCTTTTACCAATCCATTAATGGCCAGTGTTGCTGACTCTTTCAAACCCGAAATATTCGGATTAACCAATTGAGTATTAGTAAGCATTAATAATGTTTATTTAGAATCATTTCAAATAGCAAGTAAATAAGCGTTATGACAAAAATATGACAAACTAATCTGTAATTAGGTAGATTTTTGCTGTTATAAATACAAAGCACAAAGTTGAAAAACTACAAAGTCATAACAATCACTCATAAAGATACCAATATCAGGGAATTAGGTGACTTTTTATTACCCGAAACCAACCTTAAATTTGGCTCCGGAAGAAATACTGAAAAAAGCAATCCTCTTGAACTAAAGCTCAGGAGCATAATGAAGGAATTTAATATTGCTGAAATGCAGTATTTATCTACTTGTAATCGCTTATGCTATTTTTTTGTTTCAAATAAAAATCTGGATCATACATTTATCAAAGATTTTTTTGAATATACTCTTTCACATTTATCATCAGATAAAATCAGCAATGCAATTAAGCTTGCCCGTGTTTACGAAGGTAAGAATGCTATCAATCATATTTTTGAAGTAGTAAGTTCTATCAACTCCTTAGTTGTTGGTGAAAGAGAAATCCTTAAGCAATATAAAGATTCTTATTATGCATGCAGAGAAATGAATTTAACCGGTGATGCACTAAGGATTGTGTATAAAAAAGCAGTAACCACTGCTAAAGAGACCTTTTTACAAACCGATATAAATAAAAAGCCGGTTTCTATTGTATCTCTTGCAATAAAGGAATTGATATCAAACAATGTAAGTAAGCAATCAAAAATTCTTTTAATCGGAGCCGGGCAAACAAATTTATTAGTCAGCAAATTTTTATTAAAACATAATTTTAAAAACATTAGTGTTTATAACAGAACCATTGAAAATGCAGAGAAAATAGCCCGTAAATTTAAAGATGGAAGCTTTCACTCACTGGATGATTTAAAGAGTTATTCCGGCAATTTTGACATTCTGATTAGTTGTATAAATACGAATAACGCAATTATTGATAAAGGTTTTGTCTTAGAAAGTAGACCCACAGAAAGTAGTCAAAAAATATTGATTGATTTGGGTGTACCCCAAAATATTGATAATAAATGTGGTGCACTATCAAACGTTAAGCTTATCGACATAGAATACCTAAAGAAATTAGCAGTTGAAAACATCTGTTTCAGAGAAAAAGAAGTAAAAAAAGCAAAGACAATTATCCTAAAATCTGTTGAGGACTTTTATAAACTATATAAAGAAAGACAAATTGAATTGGCAATGAGTAGTTTGCCTGACAGTATCAAAGACCTGCGCTTAAAAGCTATTGAAGAAGTTTTTGGTAAAGAAGTAAAAAAACTTGATCCTTACAATCGCGAGCTAATAGAAAAGATAACCGGGTATATGGAAAAGAAATATATCGGTATTCCCATGCGAATTGCAAAAGAAAAGTTGCTCGATCAGTTAGAAACAGAGTAAATTCTGTACTTTAGTAGAAATTTAAACTATGGACAGAACGATTATAATAGGAAGCAGGGGCAGTAAGCTGGCTCTCTGGCAGGCTGAGTATGCTAAAAGAAAATTAGCTGATAAAGGAGTAAATGCTGAAATTAAAATCATTAAAACACAAGGTGACAAAATTCAGCATTTAAGCTTTGATAAAATGGAAGGCAAAGGGTTTTTCACAAAGGAACTTGAAGAAGCCCTGCTCGATAAAAAAATAGATTTAGCCGTTCACTCTCATAAAGACCTGCAGACAGTTTCTCCCAAAGGACTTATTATAGCAGGTGTTTCAGAAAGAGCAAACCCTTCTGAGTTACTATTAATCCGAAAAGATGCATTTAAAAAAGATGCCACTTTGTGGTTAAAAGATAATGCCATAGTTGGAACATCTGCACCTAGAAGAAAGTCACAATTATTATTTTTTAGAAATGATTTAGAGATAAGAGACCTGAGAGGAAATGTACAGACAAGAATGCAGAAGCTGACTGATGGAAAGTATGATGCAATATTATTGGCAGCTGCCGGACTGGAAAGATTAGGAATTACGCCTGAAACACTCATTGTTAAGCAACTTGATCCTGAATACTTTATTCCGGCTCCTGCACAAGGCGTTTTAGCATATCAAATACGTGAAGAGGATTTAGAATTACAGCATTTCATTCAGCAAATAGAAGATAAAGCAAGCGCTTTAATCACAAAGTTAGAAAGAGAACTTTTGAAAAGTATCGAAGGGGGTTGTCAAATACCGGCAGGAATTTACTGTAAATCTGAAAACAATCGATACCATCTATGGAGCAGCCTTTCAAACGACGCTGAGACAACTCCCAAAAGAATATACCTGAACTTTAATGATACTAGTGAATTTAATGCAGATACCATTACTAAACAATTGAAATCTAAAAGCCGAGGCAAGATATTTATTTCCCGAAAATTAGAAAAAAGCTCCTTATTTAAAAAGATCACAGAATATAATGGTTATCAAATAACTGACAAATCATTTGTAGACTTTTCCCCTATTCAATTTAGTCTGGATAATATAGAATGTGACTGGATGTTCTTCACTTCTAAGCGAGCTGTTGACTATTTTTTTAAAAATCCGGCCTCTCAAATTTTTGTAAAAAATAAAAAGATAGCTGCTATTGGTAAATCAACGGCATTAAGAATTGAAAACGAAGGCCATGATGTTGATTTTATTGGAACCCAAATCAGGAATACGGATATAGCAGAAAGTTTTGAAGAGAAAAATAGAGGCGAAATAATTTTATTTCCGGGAGCGGTTAACCGTTCTTCTAAAATCATACAATTATTGCACAATAGTAATGATTGCAAGCTTCTCAACATCTACGAAAACGAACCTATAGAAGATCCTGAAAACATGGAAGATATGGATGTGCTTGTATTTACAAGTTCATTGAATGCCCGCACTTACTTTAAAAAGCATAAAGCAGCTAATCATCAAAAGATAGTTGCTATTGGTAAGCCGACGGCAAACACCATTGAAGGCTTTGATGTTAAAGTTAATGCAGTTGCAGCTGTACATACTGAACTGGCTTTAGCGGATGCTTTGTTTTCACTTGAGTTACAAAACTAAAATTTTGACAAAGCCCTTTTAATTCCCTGAAGATAGCTGCTGCCAAATAAGTTTACATGAACCAGCAATGGATATAAATTGTAGAAGTGTACCCTCTCTTCAAATCCTTTTTTCAGAGGGAATGCTTCATCATAAGATTTAAAGAATTCCGGTGAAAATCCACCGAAAAGCTTCATAAACGACAGTTCGATTTCTCTGTGTCCATAATATACAGCGGGATCAAAAATGTATGGAATACCTTTTTTATTAAATAAAAAATTCCCTGACCACAAATCACCATGTATTAAAGCAGGATTCTCTTCAGGAAAGATTTCATTTACACTTTTATAAAAATTGCTAAAAGACTTCTTTAAACTTGAATCGATTAAACCACTTTGATCTGCCATTTTTAGCATAGGTTCAATTCGTTGATAAATAAAAAAGTCTGCCCAACTTTCTTGGTATTCATTTGATTGAGGTAAACTTCCAATAAAATTATTTTCCTTGAATCCGAATTTATCTAGACTATGCTTGTGCAATTTAGCTATTGACACTCCAAAATCTCTCCAATCACAAGTTGTCGGATTTCCTTCAACTATATACTCAAGTACCAGCAAAGCTAATTCATCGACTTTATATAAAAAGTGTACTTCAGGAGTACGAATTACTTTTTTCTCGTTAAGATAGTCTAATCCAATTTTCTCATGTAACAATTGACTAAAAGCGTAAGGGCCTTTATTCCATTTAAGAAAAAAAGGCCCTTTATTTGTTTGGAGTAATACAGCATTGTGTATACACCCACCTCCTACAGCAGACATTGAGTGTATCTGCGAAATTGGCATATTATTCTCTGTAAAAGCTTCTAATACAAGTTTTTCAGTTAATTCAACTGACATAGTTACTTAAGGGAAGTGACATTTTTTAACTGATCGTAGAAACCTGCTTTTTGGAATTTATTTCTGATTCTATACAGATAATTCCTCAAAGTTGAAGAATACATACCCATCATATCTTCAATTGACTTTTTATCAAAGCCCTGAAGAATCAAATCATAAATTTCCTTCTCTTTATCTGAAAGAATACTGTCTACTAAACTTTCTGTATCATTTTTTTTGATAGATTTTGAACTTTTAACTAGTTCATCCATCATTATTTTAGCCACTTCATCAGTAAAAAAGCTATCCCCTTGATTAACAACACGTATCGCTTCAGCCAATTCATCTTTATCAGCATTTTTCAATACATAACCTGCGGCACCGGCTTCTAAAATATTTAAAATATAAGTGCTATCGGAAAACATTGATAAAGCTAGAATTTTAGCATCGCTAAACATTTCAAATATTTTTTTTGTGGCATCAATTCCACTCATTTCCGGCATTTTAATATCCATTAAAATTACGTCCGGCATTTGCTCTTTAATAAAACTCAAAGCTTCTTTGCCATTAGATGCTTCTCCGATAACTTTAATATCTTTTTCAGACTCTATTAACTGTTTAATTCCAAAGCGAACCATAGGATGGTCGTCAACAATAAGAATTTTAATTTCTTTCATAATAATTAATTTTGATAAAAAAAAAGAATAAGGCTAAACTACTGAGGCTTCATTTACGGGAATCTGTATTAAAATTTTATTCAGACTATCAACCCCCGGAATTATTCTCAAGCTTCCGTTAAAAGCGTTTATTCTTGCTTCCAATTTGAATGTATAATTCATTGAATCACTATCAAAACTAATGCCATCATTTACTATTTTCAGATTAAAATAGCCACCTCTCTCACTTATAAATATACTTATATTTTTAGAGTCTTGTTTATCAATCAATATAGCTAATGTTTCCTGAAAAAATTTATAAATACTTAATTCAAATTCTTTATTGAATCTACCTGTTCTAAACTTTTGGCGTAGTGTAATGTTGACATTTTTTTTCCTTTCTATCTCTAAACACAGATTTGGCAGGGCTGTTTGGACTCCAAAGTCATCCAGCTGACTAGGTGACAGGTCCTGAGAAATATTCTTGATTTGTGCAATAGCTTCACAGATATGATTTTTTATCTTCTTAAGCTCTTCGGCTTCTGCTCCATCCTGATTTCGGATATGCTTTTCCATTTTATCTATCTGGAGTTTAACACTAAAAATCATCTGCCCAAGATCTTCATGTATGTTTAGTGCTAATTTATTGTTTAAAAGATCTTGAGTTTGCAAAACTGAGCGCACAACACTATTTGAATAGATTTTTGTTTCAGTCAGATCATTAACTATCAAAATACCGGAGTCAATACGTCCCATCTTGTCTCGTAAGGGGCTAAATGAAAATTCATAAAAATTAGCTTGATTATAAGCCTCAAACTTAAAAGAATGGCCTTTAAAAACATCTCGAATCAGATTTAAAGGTTCGGCTGTGAAGTTTTTTATAGCCCTTTTCAAAGAAGCATTAAGCAGTTTTTTCTTATCTATTTTTTTTTCTGTCAGCAGCTTACCATCAGCATATATGACCTTTAAAAAAGGGGAAAATACAAAAACGGCAAATCCGGGCAAGTTTTTTAAAACTGTCAGATAAAGCTCCTTCCCTTTAAAAAATTCATCCTCAGTATTTTTCTGGCTGGTAATATCTTTTGCAACCCCTTCAACCCTGATTGGCTTTTCATCTTCATCGAAAACAACCCAAGCTCTTTCGTGTATATAACGAATCTGACCATCCGGTCTTAAAATTCTGTATTCAAAATTATTTTCTCCTAACTTAACTAGTTTTTCAAATTCTTCTTTGAATTTAGGTAAGTCACTTTTATAAATTAGATTCTCCCATAAATATTCATCTGTATACAACTTTTCAATTTCAATATTCAGGACTTTTTGAGCTGCTGAATTTATAAAACGCCTTTTAAATCCGGGATATTCAATAGACCAAACTATATCGTCTAATGTTTCCAGCAGTTGATTCATATTTTTGAAATCTATTCTGTTGCGCATTGAATATTTAGTTAATTAACCTTAACATTAAAGTTATCATTATTTAACATTTAAAGCAAATTTTAAAACAATAATTGTAGAAAAAAATACACACACAGCATTAGCGATTTTAACTATATCTAATTAATAGCATAGGTCTTCAAAGAAAAAATTAACGGGAATCTGTAGAAAAAAAAACCACTACCGAATTTACTCAGTAATGGTTTTCAACTTATTTGAACGGAATGCTTCTTTTTATCAGTTAATTTAAGCGAATTTCAAAAGGCATGCGGGCCTGAAAAGGGTGATATTCTAAAGCCTGTTCTGCTTGTTGATAGTATTGAAAGGTTTTACCCATAGCAGTTTGCAATATTCTTTTCTGAATTCCGCCTGCAAATCCCTCCAACAAACTTTCAAAAGGGTCTTTTTGCTCAGGATAATATGCAATTCTATAAGTTTCCAGTTCTGAAACCCAGGCGGCATAAGCTATAGCATCAGATAAATTGCCCAAAGTATCTACGAGTTGGTTTTCAAGAGCCATAGTTCCTGAGAAAATTCTACCCTGAGAGACTGATTCTGTATATTCCATTGAAAAGCCTCTGCCATCTGAGACTCTTTGTTTAAAGTTAATGTATATGCTATCTACTGCACTTTGAATAATTTCTTTTTCAAATTCATTTAAAGGTCTGGAAACATCACCTAAATCAGAAAATCTTCCGGTTTGTACTCTGTCAAATGTCAACCCTATTTTTTCATTAAAAAAGCCTTCCATATTCGGCAATAATCCAAATACACCAATAGATCCGGTAACTGTAAAATCTTGTGCAAAAATCTTATCAGCAGTACAGGCCATATAATATCCGCCGGAAGCTGCTACATTGCCCATAGTAACAATGACAGGCATTTTTTCTTTAACCTGATTTATCTCTCTTAAAATAACTTCTGAAGCTAAAGCACTTCCTCCGGGTGAGTTAATTCGAATTACCAAAGCCTTATTTCTATCATCTTCTTTTATTTTGCGAAGGGTTGAAACAAAACTCTCAGAACCAATATTATCTCTGGAACCTTTACCATCGACTATTGTACCTTCAGCATAAAGTACTGCAATTCTGTCTCTACTGGCCGATTCTTTTTCTCCGGGAACAGAACGGAAGCGATTTAATGAAATAAGTGGAAATTTCTCATCCTGAGTTAAAGCTAACTTTGAACGGATATGATCGCGGACTTCATCTTCATACATTAAGCCGTCAACCATATCAAGCTCCAAGGCAATTGAAGGATATCTGGCTTCAAATTCAGTAGCAATTTCATCCAATCGGTTAAATTCTATGTTTCTTGACGTAGCAACTTTATCAAGATAATTGTGGTAAACATCAAAGATATATTCTTCAAGCTGCTCTCTGTTGGCATCACTCATTTTTTCTAATCGAAATGGCTCAGAAGCACTTTTATACTTACCGGCATCAAAAACCTGAAATTCTATTCCTAACTTCTCAAACATATTTTTAAAGAAAACAACCTCACTGCTAAACCCTCTTAATTCCAATAAACCTACCGGATTTAAAAAAAGATAGTCGGCAACAGACCCTAAATAATAAGCTCTTTGATTAATCATTTCCCCATAAGCAACAACAAACTTTCCGGTTTCACGAAATTTATCCAATTCTCTGCGAATTGTTTCCAGAGTTGCATAGCCGGAAGTCATGATACCTAAATTCAAATATATCCCTTTAACATCATCACTTTGAGCAGCTTTACGGATATTTGTCGTTATCTCATCCAAACCCAGAAAGTTAGTTGACTCCATACTTGGGAAGCTAATTCTGTCAAAAGGATTATTACTGGTTCTTTCAGGGATTTGGTAATTCAAGTCTAATTTTAAAATGGTATTGGGCTCAAGGCTAACCTTCTCTTCCTTGCTGAAAGAAGATACAATTGCAAAAATCATTATCATTCCGAAAAAGAATAAGATTATCAATGAGGTAAAAAAGCCTAAAATTGTGGCGAAAAATATTTTAAAAAATGATTTCATGATAAAAACAATTAATGTTTAGAGATTGTGATATTAAAAAAGTACTAAAAAGCACAAAATAACTTTGCAAATATAAGTCTATTTCTTTGCACTTAAAATTATTATTTTTGAACAATTAAGAAAACCCCCAAAAAAAAACTTCAATTGTATTACCATATTCTAACCGGAGGAAATGTAGGAAATGTTTTATCAAATCTTCTAAGAACGGAAGAGTTGTTAAAATCAAATGCCGGTCAAATCAAAAATGCCTCGTGGATATATAAGACTTCGGCTTGGGGAGAAGAAAATCAGTCTTTTTTTTTAAACAGAGTCTTGATTCTTGAAAGCCCTTTCAAGCCTGATAGTCTTATTGAAATTACTCAAAAAATAGAGCGAATTATTGGTCGACAAAAAACGTATAAATGGGGTCCGAGAGAAATTGACATAGATATCCTATGTTGTGAAAATAAAGTATTTAAAAGTGATAAACTGACGATTCCACATCCGGAAATTTTAAATCGTCGATTTACCTTAGTTCCTTTCAATGAGATTTCACCGGAATATGTACTGCCAGTAATTGAAATCAGCATATCAAAAGCACTTGATTTATGCGAAGATAATAGCCCTGTTGAAAAATATTGCAATCCATTAAACTGGCAAAATGCATGAGTCTAATTTTATTCATAATAATTTAGTTTTTTTAAAATTCAATTTAGAGCCTTTCAGCTGAATTAAATTTTGTTTTTTTGTACGATTAATAAACAATGGAAAATCAATATATAGTAATAGAAGGAAATATAGGAGCCGGCAAAACTACGCTTGTTGAAAAATCTGCTTCATTAATCAATGCAAAAACTCTTTTTGAGTCCTTTGCTGACAATCCCTTTCTTCCAAAGTTTTATGAAAACCCTAAGCGAAATGCTTTCCCCTTAGAATTATTTTTTATGGCAGAACGCTATCAGCAACTGATCGATGATTTTAATGCGCCGGATTTATTTCAGCAGATTACTATTGCGGATTATCACTTTTCTAAATCGCTTTTGTTTGCCTCTATAACACTTTCAGAGTTGGAATTAAAACTTTTCAAAAGACTTTATGAGATTATTTATTCCAATTTACCTAAGCCGGATTTAGTTATTTATATACACGTTCCAATTGAACGGCTGAAAAGACAGATTGCCTTGCGTGGTCGTGAATATGAACAATCTATCTCTTCCGAGTATCTTAAAAAAGTGGAGCAAGCCTATTTTACATTTTTTAGGAATTTGGAAAATTGCCCGGTTGTAGTTGTGCATGCAGGAGAAGAAGAGTTTATTGAAAACACCCAAAATTTTAACGCCATTCAACGTATTATGAATAAAAAATGGGAAAGTAAAATGCATGAAATATGGCTAAATAATTAAGGTGAAGGTTAATTTAATTTTAAATTCTTTATTTCCTCTATTGTTTTTCGATAAGATCATTAATTTTACCTCATTAGAATAATTTTTTAAGGTATTTTTGAAATAAGATACTAGGTTCTCAAAGCATTTTTAATTTTACAAATTTTCTGCAATACTTAATGCACTCAATTAACAAATAATGAATATCTTAGAAAAATCAACTCTGTTTACGTTTATAAAGTTTAACAGTATTTACATCAATTTCTCGGGATTCAAATTTTTAAATAGTTAATAGTTTATCATGAATTCAAGGATACTTATTATAGCTGTGTTTTTATTGTTTTTATTAAGCCTTTCAATAAGTGGTTTTGCTCAAACAGGAACTATTAGCGGAAACGTAAAGGATAAGCGGGATAATATGCCATTAATTGGTGTAAACGTCTTTATTCAGGGAACTTCCATTGGTACCTCAACAGATTTTGACGGAAACTACAGGCTTGAAAATGTACCTCATGGTCAATATAATATTGAGTTTAGTTACTTAGGCTATGAAAGAACTGTCCATACAGGAATTAGAGTTCAAAGAGGAGAAACTGTCACTTTAGATATCACATTAAGTGAAGGCTCTATTTCTATAGATGAGGAAATTGTCATTGTAGGTGAACGTCCGTTAGTAGATGTAAATGAATCCAGAAGTCAGTCTGTTATCAGTAGTGATGTGATTGAAGCGGCACCGGTAAGGCAAATTCAAAATCTTTTAAACACACAAGCGGGAGTTGTCCAAAATCCGGAAGGGCTTTATATTAGAGGCGGAAGAGATTATGAAACCGGATTTTATATAGATGGAGTTTCTGCAAGAGATCCTTTGGCGGGAACAGGCTTTGGGTTAGATTTAGGCACAAATGCAATAAGCAATATTGAAGTAACCACGGGCGGAATGGGCGTTGAATATGGAAATGCAACTTCCGGTATAGTTGATGCAAGCACTCGCTCAGGTGGTCGGGAATTTGAATTAAATGCAAGTTATAAAACAGACAACTTTGGGTTTAATGATGGCTGGGAATCTACTTTTAACACCCGCGAAATAGAACTTGGCTTTGGAGGCCCTGCTAAAACACTTAATAAAGTAGTACCGGGGGAAATACGCTATTTTACTTCTTTCAAAACATATCATTCCGATGATTTTACCAGGAATCCACCAGATCGCTTAAAATCCTCTATTTATCCTTCTGAATCGTGGTCTCCAAGGCAAGATAACCGTTACTCTATGATGTTCAATATCAATTATAATATTGATTCCAGAAAGCGCTTGCGTTTTAGTTACTTAAAATCACTGACAATTAATCAAAACACGAACTTATTGAGAATTACCGGTAATGATGTTACCTTCCGTCCGGGTTATCAATATTTATTTTCATTGCAGCCTGACAATGCCAATACTTACACACACGACACCAACTTACAAACTTTATCCTGGTCACATACAACAAGTGACAGGTTTACATATCGTTTACTTGCCTCTAGACTATATGTTAAATTAAGGGCAGATGCCAATGGCAGAGACTGGAGACCTTTGAATGTAGATAGCGAGTTTGATCCGGGTTCTATAGTTGAATTCCCAACCTCTAACTTCAATCCGGATGATTCAATAGTTTTTGTTTTACCCGGCCCCGGACTTTTTAATAATAATGGAATAGCTACTTTATGGCACGATCACTATGTAGTGGAATATACCATGAGAGCAAGCGGTACTCTTTACTCGAAAGATACTTACAATCGATTGCATTTCGGTGTAGAGGTAGTGCCCCAGGAAATGTTGTGGGTCGATATCATTCGCCCCTGGATTGGAGCACCTGTAGAATTAGCTGATGGCAGTATAAGCCAGAGTTTCCGTTTGGGTGATTTAAGTGATGTATGGAAAGTAAATCCTTTAAGAGGAGCAATTTATGCTTCTAACCGACTTCGTTTCAGAGGTTTAATTGCTGAAATTGGCGCCAGATATGAAGTTTGGATGCCGGGCAAATTTGTAGATGACGCTATCAACAACCCTGACGCTCCCATTAGAGACGAAATTAGAGAATCTTATATCTCAAAATCTACGAGAGTTGGAGACCGCTATTTTAAATCCAGATTACTGCCAAGAGTTTCTGCCTCATTTCCAATAAGAGAAAATACAATGATGTATTTTAACTACGGACATTCAACTGTAATGCCTCATCCCTCTTTTATCTATACCGGATTAGATCCCTTCTTTACAGATCGATCAACATTGTCAAGACTTGGAAACCCTGATTTAGACCCTGAAGTAGATATCAGTTATGAAGTTGGCCTTCGCTCACAGCTAACCATGAATGACGCATTTAACTTCACAGCTTTTTGGAGAGATAAATATGATTTCATAACTTCTTCATCTGTTTTGATACAGGATTTTACAGGCAGAGATGTCAACAGAACTATTCGAATAAATTCTGATTATGCCAGATCCAGAGGTATAGAGATTAGTTATATTAAAAGAATTTCAAGATGGTTTAACGGACAAATATCATTTTCGTATTCAAAAGCAACGGGACAAAGCTCCTCCTCATCAGAAACTTTGCAAGATATCTTATCAACCGGCATACGCGAAACAACTCGGGAAACTCCTTTAGCCTGGGACACTCCAATTGATTTAAAAGCTTATGCCATTTTTACTAAGAATGACGATAATGGACTATTTGGAGTGAAAGCTCTCAATAAAATGAGTTTATATGTAGAAGCTATATACAGAACCGGTCGAAGATATACCAGATATAATTTTGTTGGGTTAGAAACAGCAAGTGACAGACCCATTTATGAAATGGAAAGTGATCCTGAGCAACGGTTTTCTGAAATCGGGCAATCACTGTTTTGGCTAAACTTAAATTATAGAAAATGGTGGGATATCGGAAGCACCAGTTTAGCATTAACCATAGAAATTACCAATGCTTTAAACACAAAAAATGCAGCTATTATAAATCCTGTAACAGGCCGTGCATATGAAGATGGTGACAATGTACCAACTGAATGGAGAGATCCCAGATTTAATGACCCCCGTGACCCCCGATCCGGTAATCGACCACCGAATGACCCTTCAAGATTTCATCCACCAAGAAATATTATGTTGGGTTTAGCATTCAGACTCTAATACCGGTTTAGAATTTTCAACTTTTTAAGTTGCATTTATACAGTGGATTGTATATTTGCAAATTGCCTGTTGAGGCTTATTTTAAAAAGATTTTCCGGTTAATCAAGATAAAATGTACGATATAATTGTAATAGGTGGCGGTATAGTTGGATTATCATCGGCTTATAAAATCAATAAACGTTTCCCTCATTTAAAAATAGCCGTACTGGAAAAAGAAAGTGAGGTCGGACAACATCAGACGGGTAGAAATTCAGGAGTTATCCATTCCGGATTGTATTATAAACCCGGCTCCTACAAAGCTAAAAACTGTGTCACCGGGAGGCGTGAGTTAGTTGAATTTGCTAAAAAATACAAAGTCCCTCATGAGGTATGTGGTAAAATTGTGGTAGCAACTAAAACAACAGAAATTCCTTTTCTTGAAAAAATATTTTCTAACGGTATTGCAAATGAAGTTGAAGGAATAGAATTTATAGATTCCGCTCAGATTAAAGAAATTGAGCCTCATTGTGTTGGCGTTCGTGGTATTTGGGTACCTTGCACCGGTATTATCAGTTTTAAATCTGTTACTAAAAAACTACAGGAATTAATTCAACAATCTTTTACACAAAGCGAAGTACTAACAGGTTTAAAAGTTAAAAAGATTGTAAAACATAATGATTATAACGAAATCATAACGGATAAAAACAGTATAAAATGTAAGTATATAGTTAATTGTGCCGGCTTATACAGTGATAAAATAGCTGAACTGGATGGTCTGAAAAGAACCTCCAGGATTGTTGGCTTTCGGGGAGATTACTATGATTTAACTGAAAAAGGAAAAGAAAAAGTTAAAAATCTGATATATCCTGTACCGAATCCTGCTTTTCCATTTTTAGGGGTTCATTTTACCCGCATGGTTGATGGCACTATAGAATGCGGTCCAAATGCAGTTTTTGTTTTTAAAAGAGAGGGTTATGGAAAAACAGACTTTCACTTTGGAGAGACTATGGATGCATTAAGCTACAAAGGTACCTGGAAACTATTTATGAAACATTGGCAGTTTGGTTTGGATGAATATAAAAGAGCCTTTTCTAAGAAAATGTTTTTAAACCGTTTAAAAGGCTTAATTCCTGATTTGCAAGCGGATGATATAAAACCGGGTCGTTCCGGTGTGAGAGCTATGGCTTTAGGTCCTGATGGTGCTATGATAGACGATTTTGAAATTCGATATAACCACAATTCACTTCATGTGCTAAATGCACCATCTCCGGCTGCTACCTCAGGCCTGGCTATTGGCGAAGAAGTTGCCAATCTTGCACAGAAAAAATTCTCTCTTGTATAAAAAAGAAACGCGGTTACTTTTCAGCAACCGCGTTCAATAAATTGTTGACTAAAATGTCTTATTAGTTTGCAATAACCATTCTTTCAGTAATTCTGTTATTATTTTTGTCTCTTAAAGAGATAATATAAACACCATTAGAAAGTGTACTCATGTCTAATGACAAATTATTAAATCCGTTAACTACTTCCATTTTCTGTGTATTAACTAACTGTCCACCTAAAGTAAACACTTCAACATCGAATGAAGCTGTCTCGTTAGAATTAAAGTTGATGTTTGCATTTGCTTTTACAGGGTTTGGAGAAAGCTCAAAAGATACTACAGAAGATATTTCACGAACACCTGTTTCAATTTCCGGACATTCAGCTCCCGGTTCTTTTACTCTAAGACTATAACCTAAGCCCTGAGATGCTGCATCAACCTGTATAACACCAACACCATCAACGTCAGCTGTAACAATAATACTTAATGGATAAATAGCCATTGGATCATTTGTTGTTCCAAATACTCTGATACAACCGTTTTCGCCTGAAGCAAAAGTATTGTCTGATTTATTTGTTTCCCACTCAATTCCTGAAGGGCCATTGTTAATAGAATCTATTCTGATTGAATTAACGTTTACAACGTTACCGCCAAATTCAAATTCTTCAAAGTTTTTAAATTGAATTGTTGCATCATAAGCTTCACCCTGTACTATGCAATCCAAATCTGAATCATCAGGTGATAAACCCGGTTCATCAATTGTAAAGTCCGGTGTGCATTGTGCGAATGCTAAAGTTCTGAATGCTATAAAAAGCACAGAAAAAATAAATAATTCTTTTTTCATTTTTAATTGTTTTAGTTTTAGTAAATTATACTGACAAAAATAAACATTTAGGCCTAATATAATAACTTTAAGCGGATTAGTTTTTTAACAATTAGGAAATATACAGTATAGTATAAAGTACATTTCTGAAGAAATTACTGCATTTTTTGAAAAAACTCATTGATTGTACGGTACAATAAAGCCATGAGAGTAAGCAGGAAATAGAACATGCCTACCAGAAGAAAAATCAGTTTATATTCAGCTATGTCTCCGATTGAAAGCAGTGAAATAGAATCTGCCGATATTAACATCAGTACGAATAGTATAACAAAAACTGGAAAAGAATGTAAAGTATATTTGCCCCAATTTTCCTTGAAAATTCCCAAAATAGGATTTATAACCACAAAAATCAGCAAAAATACGGCTGCTACTCTCCACTCATGGTTTTGCTCCGGCATACTAAGCCTAGCAATCAGCATACCTAATAAGCCCAAAGCAAAAGGCACACTGAATTGGAACCAAAGTGGAAACGTTTTAATAAGTTTATTTATCTGATTTTCTATCATTTACTAAATAATAACATTAATGAGATATAAAAGTTTCCATTAATGAACCCTATCTCCTCTCAATTCAATTTCTTTCATTATTGCTGCTTCTTCATTAAGATATTCCTGCCATCTTTTTTTTACTTTCTCTTCATCAGAATAAAAGATAGCCAGGTCTAAAAACATTCTGTAATGACCGGCTTCTGCAATCATTAGTTTGTGATAAAACTCTTTTAAATTATCATCAGAGATGTGTAAGGATAAAATTCTAAATCGCTCACAACTTCTGGCTTCAATTAAAGCTGCAACTAATAATTTCTCTGTTAAGCTTTCCTCTTTTGACAAGCCCTTTTTCTGTAGCTTGAGTAATTTATTTACGTATTCATCTTTACGTTGAAACCCTAAGTTTAAACCTCTTTTATTTAATTCATGCAAAACCATTCTGAAATGCCCCCATTCTTCTGTAACAACCGGTGTTAACTCTTCAACTAACTTCGTTTTATCAGGATATGATTGAATCAGGGAGATACAGGTTGAAGCTGCTTTTTGCTCACAATATGCATGATCTGTTAAAATTTCATGTAAACTTTTTTCAGCTAAGTTTACCCATCTTGGATCTGTTGGTAGTTTTAAGCCTAACATTTTTTAAAAATTATAATCAGGAAAAGAAGAAGTAAATTCATCGTCGGCGAAATCCGGATTTACCTCTACATCATAAAATTCATATCGTTCAAACAACCCTCTTTCATCATACATAAACTGACCGATGGGAAGATAGTTCCTGATATCAATATAAAGTTCTGTCTTTTTAGCATAGGAAGTCGGTATTTGAATAGTTTGTCCCGATCTTCCACTATTAAAATTCCTAAAACCATTTTTCTCAACTATAAGATATTCACAAATGAACTTCCTGTCCGCAATATCTTTAAGGCTTTCTCCATTTTGAATAGTATAGTCCACATAGGTAAAATCAGGGTCAATAATTGTAACTTTATGTGTTAAACGATTGGCAAAAAAGACGTTATGCTCGATTTCTAAAAACTCATCAGGAGATTGACCATCAAGGCGGGATTCTTTTGCATGCCTTATGATACCGGCTAAAAATTCAAATCCGGTATTAAAAATGGTGTGATGCTGATCACTTCGCATTTGATTTCCTAAAGGATTCAGGTTAACATTGACATAAGGGAAACTGTTAGGGTTTACTAAAGCTCTTCCATTTCTTTCTCCTTCAACATAAAGCACTTCTGCGCCTTTATTAGGACTGGAGACACTATAAATATAAATCTTAGTTGGACGAACATTTAACTTCCCTATGATTTCATTATAGCTCATTTCATCATCTAAACGCTCCCATGACCGTAGCTTAAATTTTAGCCCTTCAACATTTTCAATATGCTCTAACATTCTTTCCAGTGTGGTATAGGCATCGGGTCTTCTTTGAATATCTGCCAAGGATGAATAAGTGATTGCCAATAGCATGAAAATAGTAAATAAAAGCTTAATACCCATAAAAATAAATTTATATAAATTCAAAAAGTTTTCTTAATAAGTTTCCTGTCCATGCACCCAGTGCGCCATGCACAGCTCCCAAAAAAGTGGTTACCATGATGAGGAAAAACGAAGGATTAAGGCTCATTACTTCAGCAATGGCTGTGGTTAAGCGTTGTCCGTTTCCGACATCCAGATAGGTTGCATAGGAAAGCCAAAGTAACCCAACGCCTATAAACCCGCTGATAAAGGCTTGACTACTTTTCCCTTTTCTTAAAAACCCTATCAAAAAAGTGACGATAATAACTATCCACCAGGGAAAGAATAATTGACCAATAAAACAAAATAATCCAATAAAAATAATATTTGTAATAAGCTTCATTTCATTTTTTTTAAAAAAAACACAATAGTAATCAATCAGGGCTTAAACTCAACTTTATGTAAACTCAATTTTTCAGCATCATCTTTAGAATGTAAAAATGTTAGCTCATAGAGTTTACCAACGGCCCAATCCATAGCAAAATTATCATAAAAATAACTCCCCGGATTACCGGATTGTCCACCCGGATAAATCCCATATCCCTGAACAGTATCACCCAACTCAACAATCATACGCCACGATGGACCATGAGTCGTGCTGGTAGCATTTACAATATGTTTATTCCCACCTATAGGAAGGTTTTTTACATAAAAAGGTTCAATCATTGCAAGATGTGCCAGCCGGGTTCCCTTAAAATCACCCCAGCTCGCTTCAACTTCATTAACGGCTTCCCATCTTTTTATTTGCTCAATAGCTTTTACAAACGAAGTATTTATAATTCCTGTTGTTTGCATATGACCTTCTCTACCCGTAGGCAAAATCCAAAGAGTATCAATATACTTTTCCAGTAATTGTTGACTTACAAACTCATGTGGAAAAGGAATTGCCGGATCCAGTTGTTTTAAACCGCTCCACAATTGATGCATGAGACTATCATGCCACAACTGGAATAAAGTAGGCGCTTTGTAATCAACTTCATTAAAATAATCCCATTCAGTGAGTTTTTTTACCCACTTTTCTGCATATTCATCGTAATTCTCAAGCTGATTGATGGATGAAAGCATTAAGGGAAGCACTTCTGCAGCCATCAAATTATAATTATCATTTAACATTATTCTTAAATCCTCAACAGTTGCATTTTCCATTTCAGAGAGTAATTCATTTATTCTCCTATTTCTGTAATTTTCAAAAATAAAGCCTGTATAAAAATAAGGATAAGCACTATCAGTAGGATGTTGATTTGCTGAGCTCACATAGCCTTTTTCCGGGTTAATCTCTCTTGGTAAATCATCCTGTGGAATAAATGCCTGCCAGGCATTTTCAGGCTTGCTTCCATCCATTAGAAATTTGCCCTGCTCCGGCCAACGTGCCGGAAATAATCCCTGATGGGTTAAAGCAATATCTCCTTCCTTAGAGGCAAAAACAAAATTCTGACCGGGTGTACTATAATATTCTAAAGCTTTTTGATAATCTTTTAAATTTTTACCCTTGTTCAAACTATAAAAAGTAATATGCTCTAAAGAAGGGTCATGAGCAATCCAACGACAGGCAAAATTTATAAAATCCGGATGAACGTTGAAATTTTCATCGTAGGTTACCGGTCCCCAATGGGTGTAAATAACCGTATCTATAAAAGGTTTTTCTCCTTTAACATGAAAAACTTCTGCTCGTTTCTCGGTTTGCTTCCATTGGTTATCAAATCTGTAAGTGCTTCGTGTTTCATCTTCAAAATCAATTGAATACCAATCTCTTACATCAAGTGCCGAGTTGGTAACTCCCCAAGAAATGTGCTCATTAAAACCGATAATTACTGAAGGCGATCCGGGTAAACTAACTCCATAAACATTTATTCCGGGTGAATGTAACTGAACTTCATACCAAATTGAAGGCAGATTTAAGGCCAGATGCGGATCATTGGAAAGTAAAGGGTTCCCATTTAATGTTAAATCAGCAGATAATGCCCAATTATTGCTACCCAATGCTCTATCAGCAGCTTTCGGCAAACTCGCTTTTGAGTTACCGGTAAAAACCGGATTTAAATCAGGTGTATCTAATTGAGGCAGATTAAAGATTTTACCTTCATCAAAAGTAATCACCGGACTATCTTCAAGAAAAAAATCAGGATATAATATATCAAACAACTCTTTTCCAAGCTCTTCTAAAGCTCTTGTATAGGCAAAATCGTTATCATGACCGGCCAACATGTCTGACATATACATAAGTAAAAGTGCGGTTTTATAAACTGACCACTCTTCCGGTTCATAATTTAAGAGTTTAAACTCAAGGGGATAGTCCCGGTAGCTCAGTCTATTAACATAAGCGTTTACCCCATCCACATAAGCTTTTAATATTTTTTCCTCTTCAGTTCCATTCAAACTTTCCATAAACTGCTCAGCACCAAATGCAATGCCTTTACGTCTATTAAGCCGATCAAAGTCCAAAGCAACGGCACCTACAATCTCTGATAATCTGCCGGATGCAGCACGTATTTGAAAATCCATCTGCCACAAACGCTCTGATGCAGTTAAATAACCCTGCATAAAAAACAAATCATATTCATTTTGGGCAAAAATATGCGGGACTCTCCTATCATCAAAATAAACATCTACCGGTTCTTTTAACTCCTTCAAATTAGTGTTTACTTTAGGAATTTTCTGATTTGCAGACTCCGCATTTTGAAGATACCCTTCAAAAGGACTAAAAAATTTGATAGGTGGCGGTAATGGACCATAAGGTCTGTTGACTGCCCATAGCCATAATGTTGTGATTCCCAGGGCTATAAAAAACGTAATTATACGCTTTGTCTTCATTTTCTTTTATTTTCGATTAAAGTTATATTTAGCTGAAAAATCTTCATTAATCATACCATTTTTTTTGCTTCAAAGCCTGCTCTTTTAATATGTCCGGAACAGAAAATCGTTCTCCGTAAGTATCTGATAAACTCTCTAACTTTTTTACTGCCGCTTCATTCCCTAAAATATCTAAATATCTGAAAGGTCCACCCCTGAAAGGAGGAAAACCTAATCCAAAAACCGCTCCTATATCCCCATCCAATGGCTTTTCAATAACTTTCTCTTCCAGGCACATTAATGCTTCCTTAACCATTACCATAGAAAGTCTTTCCGCAATGATTTCCGGAGAAACAGTCACATCACCGCTTGTTCCAATAATATCATAAATTCCCGGATAGGCCTTCCCTCTTACTTTTTTTCCGGTTTTTTCATCATACTGAAAAAAGCCTTTTTTATTTTTTCTACCATGAAAGCCGGCATCATAGAGTTTTTTAACCAAAGCTGACGGTTTTGCTCCCGGCCTGAGCTTATAATGCTCAATTAAAGCGCCACCCATAACATGTGCACCTACATCTAATCCTACTTCATCCAAAAGGGTAATTGGGCCTACCGGAAATCCAAACTGTCTGAGCGCTTTGTCAACCTCAGGTATGCCTGCTCCTTCTTCCAGTAAAAGAAGAGCCTCATTAAAGTAAGGTGCCAAAATTCGGGTTGTGTAAAATCCCGGGCCATCCTTTACAACTATACACACTTTTGATTGACGAACCCCTAATTCCAAAACTGAAGCTGTGACCCACTCAGCAGTGTCTTCAGTAACTACTATTTCAAGCAATGGCATTTTTGGCACCGGAGAAAAATAATGCATACCAATTACCTGACTTTTTCTTTTTGAATGTGCTGCAATATCTTTAATTGGTAAAGCCGATGTGTTTGAAGCGAAAATACAATGCTCAGGCGTTTTACTTTCAAATTCTGACAGTAACTGCTGTTTGATTTTTAAATCCTCGAAAACTGCTTCAATAACTATATCAGCATGTTCTGCACCGGAAAAATCAATTGAGGTAGTTAGTCGATTAAACTCCTTTTCAGCAATACTTGGAGGGAATTTCTTTTGGGCTTTTCCCTTTTCATACTTTTTCCAAATATCTTTTTTTAATTTTTGTAAAGACTCTTCTTTAATGTCTTTTACTGTGACCCGGTATTCTTTTGGAATGCTAATTTCTGCTATACCTCCACCCATCAGGCCGGCACCGGCAATCCAAATATTTTTAAGCTCTTTAGCCTGATCTTTTAAAGGATTTTTTTTCAGTTTATTCATGCCGAGAAAAAGATTCACCAACTGCTTACTTTCCTCTGTGAGAACTAATTCAGAAAAATTATTAATCTCGGATTCAATACCTGCTTTCATTCCTTTATTCAGGCCGGTTTTTACACTTTCTATGATTTTTGCCGGAGCCGGATAGTTTCCTAAAGTTTGACGATAAACCATTTCACCGGCTTTTTTAAAAACTATATTTCGTCCTACTCCTGTATTATCAAGCAATCTGTTTAAAATGCTTTTTTTAATTTTGTTCTTTTTGAAAGTGCCGGCAGCTATCTCTTTACATAAATAAATGGATGACTGTAACAAGTTATTTTGTTCGACTATTTTATCTGCAAGACCGTATTTAATGGCCTGTGGCGGATAAATATTTTTACCCGTCAATAACATATCCAAAGATTTTTGCAATCCTATTAAGCGCGGTAATCTTTGAGTGCCTCCTAAGCCGGGTAAAAGACCCAGCCTCACTTCTGGTAAAGATAGAATAGTGTTATAGCGGGTGATTACTCTTGCATGACAAGCCATTGCAATTTCCAATCCTCCACCCATGCACGCACCATCAATAGCTGCCACAACGGGCTTCGGAAAATTCTCTATTTCGTTTAACAAGTTGTGCCCCTGAGTAGCTAAATTCCGCACTGTTTCTTTTGATTCAATATTCTGAAACCATTCAATATCAGCACCAACAATAAAGTCTTTTTTGCTACTCTTTAAAACTACTCCCTTTATATCTGAATCTTCCTTAACAGTATTAAATAAATCCTGAAAACCTTCCAGCATATCAGGAGAAATGGTATTCGTTGAACTATTTTCTTTATCCAGAAAAATAACGGCTATGTTATCTATTATTTTGAGGGTAGCAAATTGCATATAAGGTATTTTTTAAAACTTTAGAAG
>REEL01000130.1 GCA_007695095.1 Chitinophagaceae bacterium
TTGTAAACAACTCTTTTAATGATGAGGATACAGTCTATGATTTCGGGAAAGATTGCGATATAGTTACCGTTGAGATTGAACACGTTTCCGTAAATGGTTTGAAAAGATTAGAAGCTGAGGGCGTTTGTGTTGCTCCATCATCGGCAGTAATTGAATTAATACAGGATAAAGGGCTGCAAAAGAATTTTTTTAAAGCGAATAATATTCCTACTTCTGATTTTTTATTAATAAACGAAAAAGCAGATCTAAAGAATAATTTAGATTTCTTACCGGCTTTTCAGAAATTAAGAAGAGAAGGGTATGATGGCAGGGGAGTGCAGAAAATACGTAAGCAGGAAGATATAGAAAAAGCATTTGAGAAGCCCAGTGTTTTAGAAAAACAAGTTGATATTGCGGTTGAATTTTCTGTTTTATCTGCCAGAAGCACTACCGGCGAAGTGATTATCTATGAACCTGTTGAAATGCATTTTCATGAAGGGCATAACATACTTGATAAGTTAATTGCTCCTTCTGAATTGAGCAAAGAGGTAATAAAAAAATCCCGTGAAATAGCTGTTCAGGTAGTCGAATTACTGGATTATCATGGAATAATGGCTATTGAAATGTTTTTAGATAAATCCGGGGAGATATATGTAAATGAATTGGCACCAAGACCGCACAATAGTGGTCATCAAACAATTGAAGGGGCTTATACTTCTCAGTACGACCAGCATTTTCGGGCAATAAGCGGACTGCCTTTGGGGAATCCGGATTTCATTTGGCATACTGTGATGATTAATTTACTTGGAGAGGAAGGCCATAGCGGAGAGGTTGTTTATGAAGGGCTGGCAGAGGTATTAAAAATACAGGGAGTATTTGTACATTTATATGGAAAAAAGTTGACGCGCCCTTGGAGGAAAATGGGACATATAACCGTTATGTCAGAAAATAGGGAAGATGCCGTAAAGAAAGCCGAAATGGCAAGGGATATGATTAAAGTAACATCTAAATAAGTTTAAAATGACAAAGGCAAAAGTGGGAATTATTATGGGAAGTCAGTCTGATTTGCCGGTAATGGAAAAAGCTGCTGAGATATTAAAAACATTAAATGTTGCTTTTGAAGTAGATATTGTTTCTGCACATCGCACTCCTGATAAGATGTTTAGCTATGCAAAAGAAGCTGAAGGGCGCGGTTTAAAGGTTATAATTGCCGGAGCCGGTGGAGCCGCTCATTTGCCGGGTATGGTGGCATCGGTGACGTCTTTGCCTGTGATAGGAGTTCCGGTTAAATCCTCGAATTCTCTGGACGGTTGGGATTCTGTATTGTCAATTTTGCAAATGCCGGCAGGTGTTCCGGTTGCAACGGTTGCTTTGAATAATGCGACGAATGCCGGTATTTTAGCCGCTCAGATTATTGCTACTTCAGATGAAAAAGTAAGTCAAAATGTAAAAGACTATAAAAAAAGCCTTAGTGACAAAGTCCATGCTACAGCAGCAGAACTAAAAAAGAAATTTTAATAGCTACACCAATTGATTTTGTATTTCTTTTATCTTTTCGGAAACTATCTTGGAAGTTTCGGCAGCGCTTAATTTACTTTGCTTCTCAAATTTTTTATCCGTCATTTTTTCATACAATTCTATATACCTTTCAGAAACCATATTGACAAACTCTATTGTCATTTCCGGAATGGATTGCCCTTCTTTTCCCTGAAAGTTATTTTGTATCAGCCATTGCCGGACAAATTCTTTTGAGAGTTGGTTTTGAGGCTGATTGTCCCTTAATCTCTTTTCATATTCGTCCCGGTAAAAATATCTGGAGGAATCCGGGGTATGGATTTCATCTATGAGATATATAGTATTTCCTTTTTTACCAAATTCATACTTAGTATCTACCAGTATCAGTCCTCTTTGGGCAGCCATTTGAGTGCCTCTTTCAAAGAGCTCTAAAGCTTTGGCTCTGATATATTCCCAATCTTCAGGGCTTGCTAAGTTGTTTTTTAAAAGATCGGCTTCACTAATATCCTCGTCATGACCTTCATTAGCTTTTGTGGTTGGAGTGATTATTGGCTGTGGAAAAGCTTCATTTTCTTTCATATCTTCCGGCAAGCTGACCCCACAAAGACTTCTGTGCCCGGCCTTATACATTCTCCACGCATGACCGGTCAGATAGGCTCTCACCACAACTTCAATTTTCAGAGGAATGCATTGATGTCCGATACTGATATTTGGCAAAGGACAATCGATTAGCCAATTCGGGATTATATCGGAGGTTTTTTCTAAAAAAAAGGCAGCCATTTGATTTAATACCTGCCCTTTGTAGGGAATAGTTTCCGGGAGAATCACATCAAAAGCAGAAATTCTGTCTGAGGCTTCAATAACGAGCAAATCTTTTTCTATAAAATATACATCTCTGACTTTTCCGCGATAAAAAGCACTTTGACCGCTGAGTTTTAAAATCTCATTCATAAAAAATATAGTTTCAAAGGGGTTTATTGATTATATTTAGAAGCCTTTTTTGCTTTTTCTCTTTCTTCTTCTTTTCGTTTCTCATCTTTATCAAATGCTGAAATGATTTTTTTCACCAATTTGTGTCTGATAATGTCTTTTTCAGCAAGCGTAATTTGAGCTATCCCTTCAATTTCATTCAGAATATTTATAGTATTAAAAAGTCCTGATTGTCTTTTTCTGGGTAAATCTATTTGAGTTAAATCACCGGTAATGATACTTTTTGCGTTGGGTCCGAGGCGAGTCAAAAACATTTTCAACTGGGCATCTGTAGCATTTTGAGCTTCATCCAATATGATAAATGAATGGTCTAAAGTACGGCCACGCATAAAAGCAAGCGGAGCAATTTCTATGATTCTGTTAGTTAAATAGTAATTTAATTTTTCTACAGGCAGCATATCATCCAGCGCATCATAAAGCGGAATGAGGTAGGGGTCGACCTTTTCTTTCAAATCTCCGGGCAGGAAACCTAAATTTTCGCCGGCCTCAACTGCCGGTCGGGTTAACACAATTTTTTTCACCTGCTTACTTTTCAATGCTCTTACAGCCAGGGCGACGGCCGTATATGTTTTTCCGGTTCCGGCAGGACCTATGGCAAAAAGGATGTCGTTTTTTTCTGACTCATTAACCATTTTTTGCTGGTTCTCCGTTTTGGCTTTTATTATTAAACCCCGGTTTCCAAAAACTAAAATATCTTCAGCTAATTCAGGTAAATCTAAAGTTTCTGGTGGAACATCCATAAGGATTGTCTCCATTGCTCTGTCATTAATTTGTCCGTGTTTATTATAATATTCGATCAGTAAATTCAATTTATTTTTAAACTTTTCCATATCTTCATTGCTGCCGGCAATCTTGATATTATCTCCGCGGGGGACTATCTTTAAACGTGGAAAAGCTTTTCTCATTAAAGATAATTTTGCGTTTTGAACACCAAATAATTCTATGGGTTCAATATTTTCAATCGATAGTATTATTTCATTCAATGCTATATATTTTTTTAATTTTGTCAAAAATACCGAAAACTTTTATCATGCACACTATTACCTTTACATCAGATTCCGGGGACGGCTCACCTTATCTGGCTTCACTAAAAGGTATGCTATTGCAACGCTTACAAGAGCGTATTAGTTTTGTAAACATAAATAATAACATTACTCATTTTGAATTGCCCGAAGCAGCCTTTATTTTAAAAAGATGTTATTCAGATTTTCCGGAAAATACGATTCACATGGTATTGATGAACTTGCCGGGTGGGAGTATTTCCAGATTGTTGTTTTCCAGTTTTAAAAATCAGCATTTCATAGTTCCGGATTTGGGTTTCTTTTCGCTTTTAGGTATTTCTAAACCGGATAAAGTATATGCTTTATCAAACATAGATGAAATTTATGATAAAAATTTTTCGGTGAAAGAAAGGATTGCTGAATTTACGGCTGAATATCTGAAAAAAAAATCAGTGCCGGCAAAATACCCGGAAATAGATGATTATGAGACTTTCCCGGATTTTTATCCTACCCGACATGAAAACTCTATTAACGGAAAGGTCGTTTATATTGATCACTATTCAAATGCGATTACAAATATTGATCAGCAACTTTTTAATGAAGTAGGAAAGGGGAAGCCTTTTGAGGTTAAATTTGACAGAAGCACTGTTTTAGACAGTATTAAGAATCAGTTTATTGATGTAAAAGATGGTGCTGCTATGTGTTATTTTGACAAACAGGGTTATTTGGTAATTGCAATAAAAAAAGGGGCGGCATCAAGTTTATTGAGATTATCTAAAGAATCGGACGTCGCAATTTATTTTAAATGATAGTACGAATTGTTCACATGTTTTTTGAAGAAGATAAAACTGCTGAGTTTTTATCAATTTTTGAAGAGGTTGCTCCTCAAATCAGGAATTTTGAGGGTTGTACGCATCTTGAATTATGGGAAAACAAGGATGTCCCCGGAGGATTTACTACCTACAGCCACTGGGAAGGAGAAGAGTTTTTGGAAAAGTATCGTTATAGTAAATTGTTTGAAAAAACGTGGGGAGATACTAAAAAACTGTTTAAACAATCTCCGAAAGCTTATTCTTTTGAAAAAACAAAGTTTACCTTATCTTGAAGAAGGGTATTGTTTTCTCCATAATGAGCTTAAGATACTGCCTGCAACAGCAACATTCAGGGATTCAGCTTTGCCAAATGCCGGGATGCTGATTTTTTTGTAATTTTCTGAAAGGATGTAATCTCTGATTCCTTTTCCTTCATTGCCCAGTATAATCAATGATTTTTCCGGAAACCGATAATCAAAAACTGAAATGCCATTTACATCGGCAGCTAAAACACTTTGGCTTTCAAAATGGATTTTCAAAAAATTATTTAATTCAGTGTATACAAAATTTACATTGCCTAAAGAGCCCATGGATGATTGTACTACTTTTGGGTTGTAGACATCAACAGTATCATTGGAGCAAATTAGTGCTTTTACACCAAACCAGTCGGCTATGCGTAAAATAGTACCGAGATTTCCCGGATCCTGTATGCCGTCTAAGGCCAGATAAAGGCCGTTGTTTTCATAGTTTAATTTTGGAGGGTCTTTTTTTTGAATAACAGCCAAAACAGGGGTTATAGTTGTCTGCCCTGAAATCTTTTTCATCTCATTTTCAGATATTTCTATAATTTTCAGGGGTTTTTGCTTTTCAATTTGTAATTTTTCAATAAAATCACCGGGAGTAATAAAAATATATTCAAACGTTAAAGTAGAAGAATTAAATAATGATTCAACGGTTTTAATACCTTCCGCAATAAAAAGGTTATTTTTATCCCTGAATTTTTTTAACTGTAAGGATTTAACAAATTTTATAAGATTATTCGTCAGCATGAATTTTACTTGTTATAAGGCAATATTAATCAATTTATTCATCATTGTATTAATTGCTTTTTTTTCTACATCTTGCAGTAATACCCGTTATTTATCGGAGGGGGAGTATTTACATGAAAGTAATCAGGTTGAAATAGTTGATTCGGATCAAGTAAAAAATAAAAGAGGACTAACCCGTGAGCTGAAGAGCATTGCCATTCCTGAGCCAAATCGCAGATTTTTGGGACTTTTCAGAATACGTCTGCAAATATATAATCTGGCTGACAGAAGAAAAGAAAATCGTTTCAGGTGGTGGCTAAAAAATAATATAGGTGAACCACCCGTAAAATTTGATAGCTTGAAAATTGAGCGCTCAAAGGTGATGATGACAAACTATCTTTTGAACAAAGGCTATTTTTATGCTGAAATTGATCATAGTGTTGAGAAGCAGTCAACCGGGTTAAAAACAGTGTATTATACCATCCGTGCAAAAGATTTGTATCGGCTGGGAGAAATTGCTTTTCAGACAGACACAACAAAAATACGAAGCCTGGTTAATGAAAATATGAATCAGACTCTGCTCAAAACAGGCGATCCTTTTGATGTTGATGTTATGCAAAGAGAAAGAGAGCGCATATCGCGTTTGCTGAGAGATAATGGATATTTTTATTTCAACAGGGAGTTTGTTTCATTTGATTTGGACAGCACTGTTAGCGATAAAAAAATTGACGTGCTTTTGCGTGTAAATCAGCCTCAGAATGAAAGACGGCATCAGCAGATGAAAATCCGAAATATTTATGTTTATCCCGATTATGACCCGGATGTATCTCAATTAAACTTAGAGCTGGATACGGTTAAAACGGATAATTTTTACATTATTCGAAAAGAGCAAAATGTAAAGTCAGCTACATTAATTAACAATATCCTCATAAATCCCGGGGACTTATACAGCATTACAGAATACGAAAGAAGTTTGGCTCAGTTGAGTGATTTGGGAATATTCCGATTTGTAAATATCCGGTATCAGGAAGTCACAAACTCCAATGAATTGGATTGTCTTATTTTTCTTACCCCGGCCAAAAGACAGGAAATGTCTGTTGAGGCAGAAGTAAACACACATTCAGAAACGGTGATTGGTGCCGGATTAATGTATCGATACAGAAATAGAAATATATTCAGAGGGGCAGAGGTATTGTCGTTCAACGTTTCCGGAGGGGTTGATTTTGATTGGGAATCAAGTACTCAGTTAATAAACACATCTGATTTTCAGTTTGAAGCAGGACTGCTGGTTCCTAAGTTTATGATACCCGTAAATTTACAAAGTATTTACAGAGGAGTCAGGCCTAAAACCCGATTTACTACCCGTTTCAATTACCTGAATCGTTTTGATTTTTACACCGTTTTTTCCTCCAATTTTCTATTTGGTTACGAATGGCGCGGAAGGAATTTTCAGCGTTTTCACTCATTGTATCCCATCAGTTTTAATCTGGTATCTTTTGATAAAGAAAATGCAAATCCGGCGTTTTTAGAAATTCTTGAAAGAAGCCCTCTTTTAAACAGTAGTTTCAGTAATCAATTCATTTTAGGCTTGAATTACAATATGATTTGGAACACTCAGCCCTTTAGAAGTCGGGAAAACTTTTTTTACTTTATATGGAATATTGATATAGCAGGAAATATGCTCAATGCTGTAAAGTCTTTATACAGTAATATAGATGAAGAGGTTGACAGAGAAAAAATCTTTAGCATTCCATATTCTCAATATGCCAAAACAGAAGGTGATTTTCGATATTATATCAATACGGGGGAATACAATAGTTTGGTTTTGCGATTAAATGCAGGATTGGCAGTTCCTTACGGTAATTCAGAAGTGCTGCCATATGTAAAACAGTTTTTTGCCGGAGGCCCCAACTCAATCAGAGCATGGAGAGTGCGTTCATTAGGTCCCGGCGGATATAATATAGAAGAGGATGATGTTGAAAATTTAGAGCTGAGACAGGTATTTTTTGATCAGACAGGCGATATAAAGATTGAGGCAAACTTAGAATACCGTTTTGATATTATTGGATTTTTTAAGGGAGCTGTATTTACCGATATTGGTAATATATGGTTGCTTAGAGAAGATTCTTTGAGGCCTTATGCAGAATTTTCGCCGGATAGATTTTATCGTGAAATAGCTGTTGGAGGCGGATTAGGAGCCCGATTAGATTTTAATTTTTTTGTAATTCGTTTTGATTTTGGTTTTCCGCTGAGAGATCCTGCGCAAAGAGATAACCCCTGGCGTTTTAACCAAATCAGGAAGTGGAGTTTAGATGATATGAACTTTAATCTTGCCATTGGTTACCCTTTCTGATAATTTTATAAAATGAATAAATGGCATAGTTCAAATAAATCCTTAATTTCACCGTTTTTACGATGTTCTATAGATAAATATGAGATTTAGACTAATTTATTTCTTTTTCATTTTTGTTTTGATAAGCGAATCGGCTTATTCACAAATTGGTGGTCAGCGCTCAAATGCTTTTCTCAATTTATCTACCTCCGCACGGGCTACCTGGTCCGGAGGCTATTTGATAGCTACCGAGCAAAGTGATATCGGACTTTCATGGCATAATCCCGCATTGTTGACTAACGAGAATCATCAGGATTTAAGTGTAAATTCAGCTTTTTTCCCATCGGGTATTCAATGGGGCTTTGTTGGTTATGGACATCATTTTGAAGACAAAGGCGTTTTTCAGGGAGGAATACAGTTTTTGAATTACGGAACTATAGACAGAACTACGCCTGACGGTGAGAAATCAGGAACTGCGAGTGCAATTGATATGTCAATGGGAGCGGGATATTCAATGCCTTTTGAAAAATATAATTTTGGAGCTAATTTAAAGTTGGTTTATTCGCAAATAGAAAATTATACCTCTTTTGGTGTTTTAGCCGATTTCGGTGCGACCTATGAAGATACTGCCGGTATGTGGATGGTTTCAGCCGTGTTTAAAAATATAGGAGCAAACATCATCAATTATTCGCCAAATGAGGCAATTCCCATGCCTTTTGAAATACAAATGGGTTTTACGAAGCGGTTGGAGCATTTGCCATTCAGGCTACATGTAATGGCGCATAATTTACAAAACTGGCGTTTACGCTATGATGATCCTTTTGCTACTGAAGGTACTTTTTTTGGGAGTGATACGGTAGTTTCTCAACCTCCTTTAATTGAGCGAGCTGCTGATGAGTTGATTCGTCATCTAGTTTTTGGCGGTGAGTTTTATTTTGGTCAGAGTTTTCGGGTTGGATTCGGGTATAATCATCAGAGAAGAAAAGAACTGGCTGTATCTACCCGTAAAGGTTTAGCCGGTTTTTCATTCGGTGCCGGAGTTCGAATCAACAGATTTCAAATTTATTATGGGAGAGGGCAGTATCATATTGCCGGCGCAGCTAACCATATCAGCATTACGACTAACATTAATGAGTTTCGTTAAACCTAATAACCTAAAATATTCAACATAGAATCAGCTGTTTGTTCGTTCGCAAACAGTCGGTGTTCAAAGCTTCCATCCTCTTTTTTCTGAACAAGCACATATTTTGGAGAAGGTATCAGGCAATGTTTTATACCGCCATAACCACTCATCTGATCCTGATAAGCGCCAACATGAAAGAATCCCAGATGTAGAGGTTCCGAATTATTGATTTTCGGTAAATAAACCTGATTTAAATGCGCCTCAGCATTGTAATAGTCATGAATGTCACAGCTTAGGCCACCAATATTTACCCGCTGATATTCATTTTTCCATTTGTTTATGGGTAACAAAATAAATCGTTGGCTAATGCCCCAAATATCCGGTAAAGTTGTCATCAGTGAACCGTCTATCATATACCAGTTTTCACTGTCATTTTGTAATTTCTCTCTTAATACCGAAAAAATCATAATTCCGCTTTCTCCAACGGTAAAATTCCCAAATTCAGTAAAAATATCCGGAACGGGTACATTTGCTTCCTTACAGGCTGATTGAATCTGGCTTACTATTTCTTCTATCATATAAGCATAATCAAATTCAAAGCCGAGGGAGTACTGTATAGGCATTCCACCACCAATATTCAGACGGTTTAGCGTAGGACATTTTTTTCTTAATTCTACATAGAGCTTGATGGCTTTATGCAATTCACTCCAGTAATAAGTAGAGTCACGAATTCCTGTATTTATAAAGAAATGCAGCATATTCAGATTAAACTTAGGGTGATTATGCAGTTTTTCCTCATGAAATTTAAGGATATCATTATACCGTATACCTAATCGGGATGTATAAAATTCAAAATTTGGCTCTTCTTCTGCTGCTATTCGAATTCCTATTTTGCAATTTTTTTGAATTTTTTGCTCATAAGCATTCAATTCATTCATATTGTCTAAAACAGGAATGATATTTTCAAAACCATCATTTACTAAACCTGCTAATTTGTCTGTGTAAGCTTCCGGCTTAAAACCATTACTTACAATATATATGTTTTTATCAATTTTTCCTTTCCTGTAAAGATTCATTATAAGATCGACATCAAAAGCAGATGAAGTCTCCAGATGAGCATCATTTTTCAGCACTTCATCTATAACAAATGAGAAGTGACTGCTTTTGGTGCAGTAGCAATAAATATATTTGCCGTCATAATTGACCTTTTTTATAGCATTGTTGAAAAGTGTTTTTGCCTTTTGAATCTGACTGCTGATTTTCGGTAAAAAACTTATCCGAAGCGGAGTTCCGTATTCTTCAATTAAATCCTTTAAAGGTAGGTCATGAAAATGTAAATAGTTGTCTTTAACTTCAAATCCGTTTTGAGGAAAATAGAAAGTCTGTTCAATCAGGTCTATGTATTTATTTTTCATTTTTTTTCTAAATCTTTAATAAAAGGAGCATTTCTTAAAATACAGAATTGGCACAAAGTTTTTATATATATGGTAGCTTGCTTTATTAGTTACCTCAAAAGTAATAATTTTGAAGCCTGTTGAAATATTTTTTAAGAAAAAAAATCAAAATTAAACAATGGATAAAGCGGGACTGATTTTAAAAAAGGCCTTTTCGGAATGTGTGTTAGCTAAATACAATGCAAATTTTCCCGTATCTGATGTCATAGTCAATGAAACACCGGATGAATTTGTAGGTGATTTTACGATAGTAATTTTCCCGATAGTGAAGTTAGCCCGAAAAAAGCCCGAAGAAGCTGCTGCTGAAATAGGGGAGGAATTGATAAAAAAAGTTTCGTTTATAGAGTCTTATAATGTCATAAAAGGATTTTTAAATTTAGTTTTGAAAGACAGCTACTGGAAGGAGTTTTTAAACAAGGAGTATAATGCGGAAGGTTATGGCATTTTTGCACCCGATGGCACTGAAGAAGCTGTTGAGTATTGTGGTCCCAATACAAATAAACCCCTGCATCTCGGACATATACGAAATATGTTGATTGGCTGGTCTATTATTAAAATCCTGGAAGCAAACGGAAAAAAAATCCAAAAGTTAAATATTTATAACGACAGAGGCATTGCAATCTGCAAATCGATGGTGGCATGGCTTCATAAAGGTGAAGGCAAAAAACCGTCAGATACCGGTGAAAAAGGCGATCATTTTGTAGGTAGATTTTATGTTTTATTTGACAAAATGCTGAAACCACAGATTCAGGAACTGATAGATAAGGGTATGCCGGAAGAAGAAGCAAAAAAAGAAGCACCACTTATGAAGGAGGCTTATGATTTATTGCGAAAATGGGAATTGGGAGATGATGAAACAATGTCTATTTGGCAGCAAATGAACGATTGGGTTTACAGCGGCTATGAGGAAACTTTTAAAACAATTGGTATTTCATTTGACAGACACTATTACGAGTCTGAAACCTATCTTTTGGGAAAAGAAATAGTAAAAGAAGGATTGGCAAACGGTTCATTAATCAAAAAAGAAGATGGCTCTGTTTGGGTGGATTTAACAGATGAAGGCCTGGATGAAAAAATTCTACTCAGAAAAGACGGAACCTCCGTTTACGTAACTCAGGATTTAGGTACTGCCGAGCAGCGTTTTTCTCATTTTCCAATAAAAAGATGTATTTACGTTGTTGCCAACGAACAGGATTATCACTTCAAAGTTTTGCAAAAAACCTTAGCAAAAATCGGTAAAAAATATGCTGAGGGCATTTATCATCTTTCTTATGGTATGGTAGATTTGCCAGAGGGTAAAATGAAATCGAGGGAAGGTACCGTTGTAGATGCAGATGATTTATTACAGGAAATGTTTCAAACAGCCGAAAACTATACCAGAGAACTAGGAAAACTGGATGACTTTGATAATAATGAAGCTCAAAAGCTCTATAAAATTTTAGGTTTAGGGGCATTAAAGTTTTTTATTTTACGGGTCGATCCAAAAAAGAGAATGTTATTTAATCCTCAGGAATCAATTGATTTTCAGGGGCAAACGGGTCCTTTTGTTCAATATACTTTTGCCAGAATACAATCAGTGCTGAGAAAGGAAAAGCCGCAACAAGCCAATCTTTTGAATGATTATAAACCTGCTGACAGGGAACGCAAGTTGCTCCGTTTGCTTTATTTATATCCGGAAAAAGTATCTGAAGCCGGTGCAAACCTTGATCCCTCTGTGATTTGTCATTATGCATACACTTTGGCTAAGGAATTTAACGGATTTTATTCTGCTTTTTCTATTTTAAATGCTGAAAATGAAGATGCAAAGCAATTTCGACTGGCTTTGTCTGAATTTACCGCACAGGTACTAAAAAAGTCTTTTGATCTACTGGGAATAGAGATGCCATATAAAATGTAAATAAAATTGAAAAGTCAAAGGCAAAAAGCAAAAGAGTCAACAATCACCAAAATTGTAAAAGCTGCTGAAAAGCTTTTCTTTAGTAAGGGTATTGCCCAGACAACTATGGATGAAATTGCTACTCTCGCAAATTGCAGCAAAGCAACTTTATATTCTTATTTTCCATCCAAGGAAGAACTGATTTTTGCAATTGCCAAAAAGGGGAATGAAAAATGTCAGTCCATGCTCACAAAAGCAGCTTCGTCTTTTAATACAGGAGCAGATAAAGTAAGAGCTATCGGTTACGAATTCTTTAATTTTGCAGCTACTTACCCGGATTATTACCATTACCTTTCACTTTATGTAAGCATAGATTTATATAAAATGGACGATGAAAATGCAAAAGCTTTGTTAAATATCGATAAAATTTTAGCTGAAAATATTGAAATTGGTATTCAGGACGGAACAATTAAAGATAGTGCAAATGCGGATGTAATAGCCAAATGTCTTTGGTTTATGGCTCATGGATTAATTCAGTTTATCAGCAATAAAGGAGAATTACTGGAAAGTGCTACAGCTATTAAAACTAAAGATATGCTGAGTACATGTTTTATAATTCTGGAAGATAGTTTAGCTGTCGACCCGCAATACAGAGGTTTGATTGATAAAAATCCGCATATGTTTGACGCATTAGCTAAAAAACTTTTATCAAATAAAACGAAAGTTTGATAATCTATTTTAGGTTTTTACTGTTAGAAAGGCAAAATATATAAAAATTGGATCCGATAACACACATGGCTGTTGGGGCCGCAGTAGGAGAGGCTTTATTAGGAAAAAAAATAGGAAACAAAGCGCCTGTATATGGTGCTCTGGCTGCATTTATACCTGATTTAGATGTTTTATTTGGTTTGTTTCTACATCCGGTTGACTATTTAAGTATCCACAGGGGATTTACCCATTCAATCTTTTTTCCGTTTTTACTGGCTCCTTTTTTAGCTTATTGGGCATATAAGAAAAATAAAGATAAAGAGGTCCCGCTAAAGCAATGGTTTTGGTTTTTTGTAGCGGTGATTATTTCACATCCACTCATAGATATAATGACGGGTTACGGAACACAGTTTTTCTACCCAATCTCCAGATATGCCATTGAGCTAAATACAATCTTTATCATTGATCCTTTATTTACCATTCCGCTTTTGGTTGGGATTATCTATATATTGGTATCTAAAAGAGCCCGTACAAAAAGAACGAAAATCAATTATACCGTACTTGGAATTAGTTTTTCTTACCTGATGCTGACGGTAGTATTTAAACTTTTTGCAATGCAGGCCTTTTATTCAGCTATTGAAAGAGACAATATTCAATATGAGCGGATGAGGACTTTCCCCGGTCCCTTTGCCTCTTTCTTTTGGAGAGGATTGATAGAAACTGAAGATGGTTATTATGAAGGCTATCACTCTCTTTTTGGCTCAGCCCGTGATATTGAATTTCACTTTATTCCAAGAAATGAGCACAAAATTAAAGAGATAAAAGATTCTTATGCTGTAGGTGAACTTTTATGGTTTTCAAAAGGATATTATCATATTAGCACGAATGAAAAAGGAAATTTAGTTTTCAATGACTTACGATTTGGCAGCTATCTGGGCTTTATGGGAGATTACTCAGATTTTATTTTTAGTTTTAAAATATTGAAAAACAAACCCGATCAGCCTTATCCCATCAGTTTTAATCAGGAAGTTGGGAGTTTTAGTGTCTCCGCATCTGATTTAAGAAAATACTTTTTAACTGCCTGGGGTAGAAAAGAAAGTCATTTAGTAGCCACCCCGGATAATTAACTTTTGCTGAAAAATATCTTTCTCAGACTGAATTTCAAGTATATACATGCCATCCGGAAGTCCGGTAACATTCACCTGTTTGTTTTCAAATTTTTGAATGTCCAAAAATTGACTCATTAATTTTTTACCGTTTAAATTGTATAAGCGCATTATACCGTTAAATGACTCAAGGTTGTTACTCTGAATATTAATAATTCCATCACTGGGGTTTGGAAAAATGTTCAATCTTTCAGTTGGACTTGTTTCAAAAATTGAAGAAATTTCTATTTCCGGTTTTTCACATTCAAAGCCACTGTTTCCACCTTGAATTCCGACTGTAAAGTTGTAGCGAATTTCTGTTCCGAAATCGGGATTAAAGCTTCTCAATAAAGAGTTATTGGTGTTTCTGAACCGGATAAATCCACTCCCTGCCTGAGCCTGATTTGCCCAGTAACTCAATCCGTCTTTCCCTGAGTCTGTCAGCAAAAAGGTATAACAGCCCGGGTCAAGTTGAACAGTTTCATTGTAAACCGTATTTGCATCAAACTGTGTTTTTTGAACTACGGTGTCTCCGGCATCATTGAGTATAAAAAAAGCATTTTCTTCCGGTCTTTGGTTGGTGCGCATATTGATCACAAACTCATCCGGTAATACAGGAACAGTCTCAAATGGAGTGCTCATAAAATTATTAGCGTCGTAGCCGTCTATTTTGTTATTCGGATATGAAATTTCTGCATAGAAGATATGAGAGTGATTGCTGTCTTCCGGCCAATTAAAATTTGGGAGTTCAACAACTGCTGTCTCTAAAAACTCCAGGGAACCTTCCCATAAATAGTAGCAGGGTGTTTCTCCTTCAATGCCGTACTCAATTAGCAGACTGTTTAGGCTTTCTTTTCCTCTGTTTCTTATTTTTACAGCCGGATTTGCACAAATTGGATTCATTCTCATATACCTGTCATGATTCGAGGGTTTAAGGATATCCAATAATTCGGCATCCAGGTTTAAAGTAGGTTCTCCATACTGAATCAACTGTACAGTAACAATATGAACCGGTGTTTGAGGACCTGTCCAGGTATAAGGTTCTACATCAAAATTAATTTCAACATCTTCTCCGGCTGTCACTAAAGAACCAATTTCATGTTCAAAAGGAAAAACCTTGTCTCCCGGACACCAGTTTGCCCTGTCCAGTAACCAGGTGCCACCTTGTGGATACACATTATTTAATCCGCAATCATCTCTCCACATGCTTTCGCTAAACTGAAAATTTCCATCAATAAAAATGAAATAATCCAGTACACAGAATTCTGCACAAAACAAATTATTGTCAAAAGCGTGCCCGCTGGGCAGGACTTTCAGCTTAGCTGTTTTCATATCCTCGGAAATGCTCATTGTTTTTGGAGGCATTACATTATCCTGAAAATCCTGAGTATCATGATATGAAAAAGAGCCCATATATACATTGTCAATGCTTATGACGTTGCGGGGCGGGATACCTTCTATAAATTCAAAATCCAAAGTAACACTAAATCCACTGGACCATCCTGAATAAAAGGCTTTTACATAAACACTGTCTTTCAGCATATGAGCATAGTCAGTAACATCATATAAAAAAGTATGTTCCCAGTCATTATTATAACCCTGACTATTATTAGCCATATACCCGCCATAAGGAGTAATAGCTCTGGCAATTTCATATTCTGTACCGGCTATGGAATAATTCCAGTTTGTATCTACTATCAGGGGGTTCGTTTGTATTGTATCAAAAGAACTGACGGATGAGTCTGTGTAGAAATCAGGCACTATATAAATGTTAGTAGTATAATCCCAGTCACTGCAACCATTAGAGGCGCAACCCATGGTGTATTTTAATATAATCTTTTCATAAGTTTGAGACCCATCCGGAAACTCTGCAAATTGATTGTAACTTCCATACCAGGTCATGTCTACTTTATCATGAACCCGGACATGAGTAGTATCTTTTGAAGCAGTTTGTGCGAATATTCCGCCAGGAAGAATGAAAAATAAAAGATAAATAATTATATATGTATGTTTCATGCGTAGAGTTTGTTAATTTTATATGTTAAATATATATTTTTAGAGGATTGTGCATTTAGTAAAGCCTAAAAATATAAAATATCTGTTGATTTTAATAAGCTCGCTGTATAAAAGAATTGATACAATAATTAAGCAGTATTTTTTCTTTTATCCATAGCTGTTTAAAATAGGTCTAATTTGAGAGAAAAAAGGGATTAATTTATATTTTAGCGTATATTCAATCAAAAGTATTCTAATTAAAATTATGGGCGTAAAATCACTTTTAGCAAAACCTGTTGTTCATTTAATGGCTAAATCGGTTAATAAATCCCGGGTAAACCCTTTGGATTGCCAAAAAAAGGTGTTTGAAAGCTTAGTAAAGGAGGCCGGGAATACGAATTTTGGAATTGAACATGATTTTAGATCAATCAAAAACTATGAAGATTTTAAAAAGAATGTTCCTATCCGGGAGTATGAAGATTTTAAACAGTATATAGAAAAAATTAAAAAGGGCGATAGTGATGTTTTATGGCCCGGGAAACCGTCATATTTTGCTAAAACCTCAGGCACAACCTCCGGAGCAAAGTATATTCCAATTACAAAAGATTCAATACCGAATCACATAAATACAGCCAGAGCATCATTAATAATGTATATTAACCGTACCGGAAACAGTAGTTTTTTAGACGGTAAAATGATGTTTTTGTCCGGAAGTCCTGAAATGGAAAGCGTTAGTGGTATAAAAACCGGTCGTCTCAGTGGAATTGTCCATAATCATGTCCCTTCTTATTTATTAGCAAACCGTTTGCCCTCCTACGAAACTAACTGCATAGAAGAGTGGGAAGAAAAGATGGAAAAGACGGCTGATGAAACGCTGGGTGCAGATATGCGTTTAATTTCCGGAATTCCTCCCTGGATTATTAGTTATTTTGAAGTGTTGATGAGACGTAGTGGTAAGAAAATAATTGAATTATTCCCGCATTTTTCTGTTTTGGCTCATGGAGGAGTTAATTATGATCCGTATAAAGATGCGTTGGAAGAACTTATTGGAAAAAAAATCGATACGCTTGAAACATATCCGGCATCAGAAGGGTTTATTGCTTTTCAGGATGCAGAAGATGAACTGGGATTGTTGCTAAATGTAAATTCAGGTATATTTTTTGAATTTATTCCCTTAGATCAGATACATGATGAAAACCCGGAAAGATTTCAACTTGAGGATGTGAAAACAGATGTAAATTATGCTATAGTTATAAATAATAATGCCGGTTTATGGGGTTATAGCTTGGGAGATACCGTAAAATTTCTTTCAACAAAACCTTATCGAATAAAAGTTACCGGCCGAGTCAAACATTATATTTCAGCCTTTGGAGAGCATGTTATTGCAGACGAAGTAGAATGGGCTATGGGGCAAATGACAGCCGAAAAAAAAGCAGCTGTAAATGAGTTTACTGTTGCACCTCGTATGAATCAGTCAGATGAAAAGCCTTGCCACGAATGGTATGTAGAGTTTAGTCAAATGCCTGATGATAAGGAAGGTTTTGTGAAAAGACTGGACGAAAAAATGCGGGAGAAAAATATATATTATGATGATCTGATTAGAAGTGGTATTTTAAGCCCGTTAAAAGTTTTTGCTTTACCGGAAAACAGCTTTAGAGAATACATGAAATCTATAGGTAAGTTAGGGGGGCAAAATAAGATTCAGCGACTGTCTAATTCAAGAGAGATTACAGAACAGCTTGACAAATTTGTGACCGAAAAATGGGAGATAAAACCATAGTTAAAATATGACAAAGAAGAATATTGCTATTCTTGGCTCTACCGGGTCAATAGGTACGCAGGCATTAGAAGTTATAGAGGAACAAAATCATTTGTTTGAAGTTCGTTTGCTCGTAGCCGGCTCAAATGCTGATTTACTGATTGCTCAGGCAAGGAAGTTTCAACCGGATATGGTCGTCATAGCAGACGAAGATAAATATGATTATGTTAAAGAGGCTTTGAGCGATACTTATGTGAAAGTTTATGCCGGAAAAGAATCTATAAATGAATGTGTTCAATTTGAAAGTATAGATATAGTCTTAACAGCAATGGTCGGCTATGCCGGATTAGCACCGACTCTACATGCAATTTCAGCAGGGAAGCATATTGCACTGGCAAATAAAGAAACGCTGGTTGTAGCAGGAGAATTGGTTATGCAGGCAGCCGCAGAGAAAAATGTAAATATCATACCCGTAGATTCAGAGCATTCTGCTATTTTTCAATGTATGGCAGGAGAATGGCATAATCCAATTGAAAAAATTTATCTAACTGCTTCCGGTGGTCCTTTCAGAGGTAAAAGTATTCAGGACTTGGAAAAAGTTACAGTTAAGCAAGCTCTCAAACATCCCAACTGGGAAATGGGAGCAAAAATTACCATAGACTCAGCAACACTTATGAACAAGGGCCTGGAAGTGATTGAAGCTCGTTGGCTTTTCAAGCTAAAACCCGAACAGGTAGATGTGATTGTTCATCCACAATCTATAATTCATTCAATAGTACAATACAAAGATGGGTCCATGAAAGCGCAAATGGGCTTGCCGGATATGAAGTTGCCCATACAGTATGCATTCACATTCCCGGCAAGGGTTGAAAATACGTATCCGCGTTTTAATTTCTTAGATTACCCTTCTTTAACTTTTGAAAAACCGGACTATAAAACCTTTAAAAATCTGTCTCTTTCATTTGACTCCATGAAAAAAGGTGGGAATATGCCCTGTGTATTAAATGCTGCAAATGAAGTGGCAGTTGATGCCTTTTTGAAAGGGAAAATTAAATTTTTACAAATAGCTGAAACAGTTGAAAATGCTCTTTCTGAGATGCCCTTCATAGCCAAACCATCTATTTTGGATTATATTGAAACCGATAAGGAAACCCGTATCCGAAGCACTCAAATTTTAGAAAAGTTTTAGTATTAAGCTACTTTTTGACTGTAATACTTTTCCTTCCAACTATCTAATTTTTTATTCATTACCCGAAACCATAGTGGTGGAAAAAGAGCCAGAATTATCATTGTAGGGTAGCTGGCCGGCAGCTGAGGACTTTCTTCCCAATGTCTCAAAACCTGATATCTTCTATTGGCAAAAGCATGATGATCGGAATGTCTTTGCAGCTGAAAAAGAAAAAAATTACTAACCAGATGATTGGCATTCCAGGAATGAATTGGTTTTACACGCTCATATTTTCCGGGTTCAATTTCTTCACGTGTGATTCCGTAGTGTTCTATATAATTTACCAACTCCAGTAAGGTAATGGCAACAAAACTTTGACTAAAGAATAAAATCGGGATAGCCCATTGGAAAGTACCGCTTAAAAAGCTAAATAAAGTAGTAAGTGCTGCACAAAAAACAAAGGGTAAAATTGTATACCATATCATGCTGTTGGAAATTGAAAAAGGGGAAAGGCCTTTCTTTCGAAGTCTTTTATTTTCAATTTTCCAGGCGCTAAAATAACTGCCAAAAACAGTTCTCGGCCAAAACCGATAAAAAGACTCGCCATATTTTGCTGTTGCCGGGTCTTTAGGTGTAGCTACATGTACATGATGGCCGCGGTTGTGCTCCACAAAAAAGTGCATATAGCTGACTGTCATAAGTAAAACCTTACTATAAAACTGTTCTATTTTTGTGTTTTTATGACCTAATTCATGCGCAACTGTAATCCCAATGCCACCGGTCATAGTCCCTAAGCTCAAAATAAAGCCTGTCCACTCAAAAAGATTATAATTTAATTGCGTAACCTGATAACAGGAGAAGATCACTACAAACACCTGAATATAGGCCCACAAATAGGTGATAAAGCGATAGTAAAACTTTTTAGATTCTTCAGATACAGAACCTTCGTCTACATTTTCACTGTCTTTCCCGACCAGCAAATCCAATGCCGGTAATACGAAGAAAGCAAATAAAAACCCCATATAAGTGTATCCGCCGCCGGCTTTCATCCCGATAAAGAATAAAGCTGTAATTAAAAAGGCCGATAAAAATCCAATTCGTTTTATAAAACTCATGTTAGTTTGTTTAATATTCAAAACTAAAAAACTAAACTGAGAGTTCAAATATTTTTATAAATAATTTATTTAAAAAGTCTTAAACGTCTGGGTTACTTTTTTTTATAAAAGGTAAATACTTTTGTAATTTTTTAAACTGAATAGCATGCTTGGCCGTACCTTCCTCTCCTAAGAGGAAAGCAAAAGGCTTCATAGATTCGATATGTGAAAAAACAATTTTTGAAATAGCCAGAAAAGGTACAATTAACAACATGCCGGGAATACCCCAAACCATACTTGCTCCCACCAGACCGGTTATAATAAAAAATGGATTTACCTTCACATTACTGCCGACTATATTTGGTGTGAGTATATTGTTTTCAATAAACTGAATAATGATAAAGAGTATCAATACTTTAAAAGCTAAGGCAATATCATTCTCAACTAAAATGGCAAATAAAAGTGGAACAGCACCTCCCAGTAAAGTTCCGAAATAAGGGATGAAATTAAATAAGGCAGAAATAATTCCTAAGGGAAGTGCATACTTTACACCAACGATAGTAAGGCCTACTGTATTGATAATCATCAAAATTAAAACTACTATAAGAACACCCCATAAATACTGAGCAGAAACTTTTGAAATTTGTCTGAGTATATTAATTAAGTCAGCCTTGCGGGCTTTAGGTGTAATTTTAAACATGAAGTAAGCAAACTTTGTGCGGTAGTATAAAAATAAAAAAATATAAACAGGAAGAATGGCAAAAGTGAATATGGTATTTGCTGTTGTGCTGAAAACATCACCGAAGAAATTATCACCTGTATTCATAAGATCTTCAATCTTACTCTCTACAAAAATTTTGGTTTCATCCGGGTTCAGACCAAATGCTGAACCGAATCTGGATAACTGATCAATCAAATTTGCCATTGCTAATTCAACCATTTCCGGTAATTTTTCAGCGAAGGGACCAAATTTTGCAATTACAAATATTGCGATTCCTCCAAATACTGCCAGCGTGCTTATAATGGTGATAAAACTTGCTACAATTCTGGGGACTCTCTTTTTTTCTAACCAGTTAACAATGGGATAGGCAAGATAAGCCAGTAAAAAACCAAAGGCAATAGGATATAAAAAATTCCTGACAGCAATAATAGCATATAAAAACAAAATAGCAGCCAGTAAGTAAAAAGTTACTTTTTTAGCCAGTTGATAACGCTTGTCTATGTTATTCATTGATTTTTTTTTCGAAGATATTTAATTATATAAAACTAATGCAATGTGTTGGCTAAGTTTTTACTTTCATGTAACCTATAGCGGCGAATTACGTAATCAGCATATATACATAATTTTTTCAAATAACAGTTGACTTTATGCACAAAAAATACTTTTTAGCCGCTCTTTTTCTTTGTTTTGCTTTTTTACCAAGAGCTTTTTCTTTACAAAGCGATAATTTAGTGTGGTTTGATGGTGAAAAAAAAATATCAGCTGAAATTATTAATGTTGAAAGTTTATTAAATAATGAAACTCCTTTAAAGAACAACAAATCTCTAAAGATTATTATTTCCGAAGAGCAAGATAAGCCGGCCGTTTATCATATAGACCATCATCTGTTTTTATACTTTGATGAGAAAAATCAACCGGACAAGGAAGCTACTGAAGCGTTTTTTGAAAAATATAATCTGAATTGTGAAAATTGTTCCAATGAGCAGAATCCTCAGGTTTTAAGACTAAATCAGAAAGAGAAAAATATAATTAAAACCGTAAATGCTATAAATTTTATCAATATGAAGTATGCCGGTAGTGGCATCAAAGCTTATCCCAATCGGATAGATTTATTCAGTCCCGATATGTTTAATGATTTTTATCTGAGAAACTCCTGGTATGTTATAAATAACGGACAAAGGATTTTCTGTTATGAAGATACTTATTTGGGAGATATTGACTTAGGGATCTCACAGCTTTGGGAAAATAATATAACCGGTGAAGGGGTAAAGATTGGAGTAATAGATTTTGATGGTTTTGAGTTTGCTCATCCGGATATGTCAGAACGTTTTTTAGAAGGTTGGGATGGTGTTCAAAATGCTCCATATAATGAACATTCATTTACGCACAATACCAGCGCGCATGGAATGGCTGTTTCAGGAATTATTGCTGCAAATGCAAATAATAATGAAGGCTCGGCAGGTATAGCTCATCAGGCTAAAATAATCCCGCTATTAGTTGACGGTTCTGAAATTTCATTATTGAGAGTGTTAGATAAGGTAGGCCCGGATCACTTTAATCTTGATATTCTGAACATGAGCTTTTCCTACCACTCTTCGAGTGAATTGGTAGAAATTGCTATAAAAAATTTATATGCTAACGGTAGAGTTTTAAATGGACAGCCTTTAGGCACAGTAATGGTTTCTTCATATGGTAATCTTGCAACTCCCGACTCTGTAAATTTGCCATTTCCTGCTTCCATGAGTGAAATTATTAGCGTAGGAGCCTCTGCTCCGGACGATCGCTTGAAGCAGGTCAATGACAGTTGGGATTTGCCTAACTTTTCATGGGGAAGTAATTACGGAAATTATATGGATGTCATAGCGCCGGGTGTATGTGTATTTACAACAGATTTTTCAGGTAATAACGGATATTTGACAGGTCATGATTATGTAGCTTTTCATATGACTTCTGCGGCAGCTCCCGTTGTAAGTGCAATTGCAGCTTTAGTTTTACAGGCAAACCCGAATTTTACTGCGACAGATATAAAAGACCGAATTTTAAGTACAGCAGATAAAGTTCACTCGGAAGATTATGATTATTTTCAAAATTCGGATAAACCGGGACATAGCCTCGAAGCCGGCTTTGGAAGGGTAAATGCATTCAAGGCTGTTTATGGTGAGACGACCGGATTGACAACTTCCGTAAGTCATTCATCAGGAATTAAAATATTAAACGACCTCTCAGGATATTTGGCTATTCAATTTTCAGAGCCGCAAAGTGCATCAAAATTTACGGCAGAAATAATTGATTTTTCCGGTAGGGTTTTATATAAGACCGACTTCAATGTTACAGACTCAGATTATCACGAATTATTTTTTAATCAGTTCTCAACAGGAATTTATATTTTGAGAGTCAGTGACAACAATTTTCGCTTTGTGCAAAACGAAAAAGTATTTCTAAAAAATTAAACTTTTTCTATTCTCTAATGAAATCTTCAAGCTTTGAACCAAAATGATCTCTAAAGCTTTCCCTATCTAAATCACTTCCACCTTCAGTCATCTGGAAAGAATTGTAAATTTTCATTCTCCAACGCGGGTCATAAGTCTCACCTCTGGCTGTAGAGTGAATCAACTCATAATTATTGGAAACCAAATCGGGATTGTAAAAAATGAATCGAACATTAGTCTGCCCGTCATCCATAGCATAATAATTCCAGACTTCATAAGGCATAGCACCGGGTTCTCTCGGAGCTCTTTGCATATTCGAAGGCACACCATAGCGCAGATAAACCCTACCGCGGTCAGTTTCAAAACCGTATTCAATATTTGTGCCGTAGCTGTTATTCACCTTTTGCACTTCTTCCATATAGCTTTTAAAAGCTTGTTCCGGATCTGATGCATCTCTTTCTCTCCAAAAGTTATAAAGTACCAATTGCATCCTTTCCAGGCCGGGCTCGCGAATAAGGTTTCTCATTTGATTATCTTCACCTATCTCTGCAATTGGAAGCATGGCTCTCAATAAATACGCCATCTCTTCTTTATTATACTTACCCACAAAAGTATTTCCTAAGTCAGATGAACTGCTTGCCAGCAATCTTTCCTGACTCATATCCGGATTACTCCGCTGAAAGAAGGTTTTTTGACTTTCTATAACCTCATTATTTCTATCTCTGGCTTCTACCAGTAAATTGTAATTCCCTGATGGCAGATTACTTATGTTAAAAGCACCTAACAAACCATGGAAAGGCGATGAACTCATTCTGCGCACACGCTTCATATCAGGCACCAAATTTCCATTTTGCCTCAATATAGAATAACTTATTAAAAAATCATCTCCCAAAGCCTTTTCAGCATTATACAACTCAACATAAAACTGTAAACGATTTAAATCCCCCGGAAAAAAATTAACAATCTGGGGCTGCATAAAAACACCGTTTTTAATAAAGGGGTCATCGCTATCAGCAAGCTCGCCCCTTTGTTCAAAAGCTTCTAAAAAAGTGAGGTCTGAAATATAAAAAGCCTCTTTATCAGCATAATCAACAACTAAAGGCTCGCTCCATTCTAGTTGAACTGCTTCACGATTATTTACATCATTTATCTGGACCTTAAAAGTATATTCCCCTTTGTCGAGCATAAACTTCTTTTTATCTAATAGGCTCCTTCTTTTTGTATCCTCTTTTTCGTATTCCGGGCTATGCAAAATATATCTGTCGTAATTAACAATCAAACTGTCTTTTTTAAAAAGCATCGTAATCTCAAGGCTGCCCTGATAATTGCCGTTTTCATTTTCAACATAGGTAAGCATTCTGCCCGGTATCTGTATGTTTGTTTCTACATAACTGCCCACACCCGGATAAAGAAAAGTATTGTTCTGTACCCATATTTGAGAAGCATGAGCATGGAAACTGCCACCAATCAAAAAGAAAAGTATTGAGAGAGAGTAAATAAGTTTTTTCATAATACAATATTTAACTCTTTTAACAAGAAAAGAGTATACTACTACTTATAAAAATACAAATAATACTAAGGAAAGTTCCGAGAATGACATCTGAAAGAATAAAATCTGCTCAAAAATCGACTTTATTGATTGTAT
>REEL01000131.1 GCA_007695095.1 Chitinophagaceae bacterium
ATCTTTACATATCCATATAATTCCCTGATCTTTATTTCTTCAAATACAAACAGCAAGATATTGTAAAAAATTTCAGTGCTAAAAAATTTCAAATGAAATGAAGGTCCAATGTATAATCCTAACTCTGCAGTTTTTTTCTTAATGTTTACAAGTGAAAACACCGCTACCGGAGTGCCACTTCTTTGCACCAGAAAATATTTTTTATAATTACCGGATCTTAGTGATTCAATAAAATTTATATGATCATCCAGACTGTTTTCTTTCGTAGTATAACTCCATTTCCTTATATCCGGATTATTTCGCCACCTCCATACTAAGCTTACTTCTTCTGAATCCATATCAACAAAATTCTTAAACTTATACATTTTCTAAATAGATTTTTATTCTTTAAACAGTGAGAGTTTTGCTTCTCAAAAATGAGTTTTGAATAATGCAAGATACCATTTTCCTCTTTCAATAATTTCATTCCTGTATATTCAGCAATTTTTATTGAAGCAATATTTCCGATTTTAATCTCTGCTCTGACTTTTGCTTGTAATTTATCAGCAAGTAATTTGACCATTATTTTCCCAATTCCCTTACCACGAAAATCTGGTGATACTGTCCAGAATAATTCATATTCAGAATTTTGCTTGTCAAATTCCGCTCTAACAGTACCAACCGGAATTTCATTTTCAATTGCAATAAATAATTTACAGTTTTCATTTGCTAATTTAGAATGGAGCCATTCTTTATGATTCTCCTCTTTAACTAATTCCATATGATGAGAATTTTTTCTGGTATCTATGTCATTCCTCCAATCAAGAAGAATTTCCCAATCCTCAAATGATACTTTGCGTAATATCATATTACTTTATATGTTTGTTTAATCTCAAACGGCGGTTATCTGAAAGTTATCTATTCAAAATTTAACCATATAAGCATGGAGAATTTCGAACAAATAAACACCATTAGTTAAGTTAATTGTTACTTGAAATCCATAAAAAGATTTCGTATGTTATAGGTTGATCCTTTGAGATTCTGTTTTTGGATATCAACCATTTTTTGTGCCTTCCCGATAGTAAGAGAGTTTAAAATACCGATTAGATCATCCTTAATATCTGCCCTGAAATCCCCGATATTATATGCTAATCCCAATTTTGAAAAATTTAAGGCCGGCTTTTTTTGATCGGTAACATAGTATCCGGTTATTGCAGGTAAACCTACAGATAAGACTTCCAGGAGAATTCCACTTGCCGGCACCACTGCAATATCTGATTCATGGATAGCAGAAAACATCTCTTGTTCGTTTAATGAACTCCTGTGTATAATTCTACTATCTTTGGATGTTAATTCTCTCAATTTTTGCATTGATGAATATTCAGTACCTGTTATAACAATAATCTTCTTAAAGCGTTCGATACCAGAAATAACCTGAAGTACTTTTTCAGTAATATTTAATGGATCAGCACCACCAAAACAAATAAATACGTTTTCGATCTTTGTTAGAATTCTTGTCTTGTTTACTTGCTCAAGGAAAGAGGGTCTCAGAAGGGCATATTTAATTCCCAGTGCAAATCTTGTGTAAGGTTGTGCCTTATAATCATCAGAAGTTATGCCCGGAGCGTGACTGATTATCAAATCAGCCAGAAATCCCCTGTCATGAATACTATCAATACAAACCAATCTGGCACCGGAAACTTTGATTCTTTGTTGATAATCAGTGTCAAAACCATAACCATCCAACACCACAATGCTTTCCCCGCTTATTTGAGAAAAAAATTGATCTTCGTGGTCGATTATTACTACAAAATAACCATTTTGCTGAAATTCGTCCTGAAGGTTTTCAGGAATTTCCTTACAAAAAAAGGAAATGCTGAAATCATCCTTCAACATATGTGCCAGGGCAGAACACCTGACCAAATGGCCCAGACCAATTTGCGGACCGCCATCAGCGCGTATGATAACTTTAGTCTTCATGCATTGCCCGGTATTTCATTTCAGCCAATTTCCAATCCGATAAATGGTCGATATCCTGCACTTCCATTTCGTCAAGGATTATGGCCCCGGTGTTTTCGATGAAAAGGTTGTTGTTGATTTTCTGAGAATTAAACCAATACCATTGGCCTGCATCATGGTATGCTTTTTCCAGATCTTGTGAGCGCGAATTCTGAAATTCTGGCCATATCATTTTTATTTTCTCTCTTTCTTCAAGTTTTAGGCCCCGCCAAATTGGGTAACTAAAAGAGACGACTGGAAAAACGGAATAATATCCTTTTTTATTAAGTAATTCATACCCGGCTTTAAAATGTTCTGCTTTAATGAGTGGTGCAGTTGGATAAATGCAACAAATCTTTTCAAACATGCTGTTTTTCTGCCTTTCATAATCAGCAATAACCTCGAGGATGACAGCCATTGTTGAAGCCTGGTCATTGGCCGTTTCTGCGCTTCGCATAAAGGGTACCTTGGCTCCGTATTGTATTGCAATTTCTGCAATTTCCTTGTCATCGGTCGAAACCATTACTTCTTCAAACAAA
>REEL01000132.1 GCA_007695095.1 Chitinophagaceae bacterium
GAAAATGCAGATATACTGATTCGAAACGGGAAAATTGTTTCCGTTGGTCAAAATATTTCAGCGCCTTCAAATGCCATTACAATAAATGGAAGCGGAAAGCATGTAACACCCGGATTAATAGACGAACATTCACACATTGCGATAAGTCGCGGAGTTAATGAATGGACACAGTCGAGCACTGCGGAAGTAAGAATTGGAGATGTAATAAATTCTGAGGATATAAATATCTTTCGCCAATTGGGAGGAGGAGTTACGATGGCTCAGCTTTTACACGGTTCTGCAAATGCAATCGGCGGGCAAGCTCAATTGATAAAAATGCGCTGGGGCTCAACACCTGAAGAAATGAAAGTAGAAAATGCACCCGGCTATATTAAATTTGCTTTGGGAGAAAATGTAAAACAATCAAACTGGGGAGAAAGAAATACCATTAGATTTCCACAAACCAGAATGGGCGTTGAGCAGGTATATTATGATGCCTTCACCAGAGCTAAAGAATATCAGGAGGAGTGGAGCAACTTTAACAGCCTCAACAGAAGACAAAGAGCAAATACAACTCCTCCGAGAAGAAGCCTTGAGCTGGAAGCATTAAGTGAAATTTTAAATGAAGAACGATTTATATCCTGCCACTCTTATGTACAATCTGAAATTAATATGCTAATGAAAGCTGCGGAGGATTTGGGCTTTAGAGTTAGAATCTTTACCCATATTTTAGAGGGGTATAAAGTAGCAGATAAAATGAAAGAGCATGGAGCCGGCGGTTCCAGTTTTGCAGACTGGTGGTCATTTAAATTTGAAGTTATTGATGCAATCGCTCACAATGCGGCCATTATGAATGAAGTGGGGGTGATAACTGCCATAAACTCAGATGATGCAGAAATGGGAAGAAGGTTAAATCAGGAAGCTGCAAAAACAGTGAAATATGGTGGAGCTTCTGAAGAAGATGCATTAAAAATGGTGACACTAAACCCCGCAATCTTGCTTCAGGTTGATAATCAAACCGGCAGTTTGAAAGCCGGGAAAGATGCAGATATTGTTATATGGTCTGATCATCCTTTGTCTATTTATGCTGTTGCTGAAAAAACATTTGTAGACGGAAGACTCCTTTATGATAGAGAAAGATTACCGGATATATTAGAAAGTATTGAAGATGAAAGGCATCGATTATCAAAAAGAATGTTAGAAGCAAAAGCGAATGGGGAAAGAGTCAGACAGCCTCAAAAACAACATCAACATATTTATCATTGCGATGACATACATGACTATCGCTTTGAACACCATTTGCATGATCACGGGCATGGGCATGGACACGGACATTAGGCTTTAATGTGATTTTGGATAGGAGAAAACCTCCCCCTGCCTGTCATGCTGACGATAGGTAGCATCTCCGTATTTCCATTGAACCTGTTAATTAATGGGTAGACAGGTGGCTGAGCGGAGTCGAAGTCAGCGGACTTGAAAATATTAAAATATAACTTAAGAAAATAGGCTTTGAACATTGAATGCCAGCCGGAGAGAGTTTTACCCACATTATCCATTATCAATTTTTACTCCTTGGAATTTGGTCTCTTGGGTCTTGGTCTTCTTGGGACTTGCAAAGAATATTTTCCATCATAATTTTTACATAAACAGCTACCTTATTCCTTTCAGACTTTATAAACTTTCTACTTTCAACTTCTTCCCTTGAGACTTGGGTCTTTCACTTGCCTACTGCCTACTGCCGCTGCCTACTTTCCCTTGGGTCTTCTTTCCTCCCCCCTCTCTACTTTTTCCAAAGGCGTAATAGTAAAATTTCAAAAGCAAGAAAAAGCAGAGCAATAGCAATACACCATTTCCAAAAATCACTACCAAAGTTAAGGCTTACCATCGCCTTTTGAATTTCAGCGAATTTAGTAACCTCAAGAATTTCAAAATTTGTTTGCGGAAGATAATTTCTAAGCGTTGCAGCATCGACAAATGACATTTCGGATTCACTTCTGTCGTAGTTAAATGCCAGAACAGGACTTTCACTTTGCTCAGGGATATCCAACGAATAAAATCCGGCTTCCGGGAGATCTTCTTCCAGATATAAGCGTATTCTTGAAGCCGCAGGCATTTGACCCGGAATTATTTCATAATCATTGCCACTTAAACGAATTGCCCTTTCAGTATCCGTTAAGCCAACGTCTAAATCTATTGTTTTAGATTTTCCAATCACGTAAGAAGTCGGATATCTGTTTGTGCTGCCAAGGGCTGCGTTTATCATTAACGGAACTATAATTGCATGCTGCTGAAAATCAGTCCACTCCTGATGCAGAGGTACTGCCGATACATACAAATTCCCCAGTCCTTTTCTGAACTGACTTACGAAAGGCTCCCCTCTTCTAAATTCGAGAACCGGTATCTCGTTTGTCGCTGCCCGGCCAATAGTGTAGTGCTTATGAGCCGTTGGAAGTGAGATATTCTCCGGTACACTTTCAAAAACCTGCCTGAAAATATCACTTTCTGTATTTAAAACATTCACATTTCTGCGACTTTCAGAAATCGACTGAAAAGGCCGTGCCTCTAAACGTCTTAAAAACTGATTGTAAGCAGATAAGTCAATTTCCCGGGCCGGAAATAAAAATACATTCCCACCTTCATTAACAAAGGTTTCCAGCGCATTGGACAAACCTGTCGGAACACTGTTTAAATGTTCCAGCACTATGAAATCATATTGTTGTATAGTTGAATAATCGAGTTGCCTGACACCACGGTTATCCAGCTGAAAATAAGTCTCAGCAGTAAAGAGAGGAGATAAAAAACGACCGGGGTTGTTTTCATAAATTAGCAGTACATTGCTTCGGTCTTTTACATTGAAGCTAAAGTAATAATGATCGTCAAAATCGATTGGATAGTCATTAATCGATAAGCGTGCTTTGTGCCAGCCGGCTTCTTCCACCGTAAAGAAGACAGTATCTGTCAGGGTTCCGCTTCCTTCAATCCTAAAGTCACTAATCGCTTTTGTTTCATCATTTACAGACAGCGTTAGTCGGTTATTTCCGCTATCTCCTTCTCCATAGCGTCTGATTCTTACGATTACTTCAGCTGCCTCTCCCGGCCTTACTACCGGAGTATTCATCCATACCGTATCTATTAATATATTTGCAGCCTGTTCACTTTTAATGGGAATCAAATATACCCTGTGAGAAGTGTCTGAGACTTCCTCCACAAAACTTCGCTGAAAATCTGATAGAATAAATCTTTTATAACTTTCTGCACCACTAACAGAAAAAGCATCTGCTTGTCTGTTTAACACCTGCCCCAAGGTTCGGCTTACAGGCGTTATTTCAACCTCTTCCAGCAACTCTAAAAATTCATCTCTGCTTACAAATCGCTGATGACGCCCTTCAAAATCATTCGTCAGTAATTGAAAGCGGTCATTAGGACCGGATTCCAAAGCAATTTGCTCAGCACCGGCAACCGCTTCCTGAAATAGTGGTCTGTCAACTCCTTCTACCTGCATGCTAAAAGAGTTATCTACATATATGCTGATGTGATTTGAGCCGGTAGTGATTTCCGTATCATCTTCCGGTAAAAAAGGCTGGGCAAAGGCAAAAACCAAAAAGGCAACAGCCATTAATCTGGAAAACAAAACCAATAAATGCTTCACTTTTGAGCGGGCAGCTTTATCTTCTTTTATTTCTTTTAAAAAACGGGTATTTGAAAAATATATCGTTTTATATCTGCGAAAATTAAACAAATGTATGATAATGGGTATTGCTAATAACAAAAGAGCCCAAAGGAATGCAGGATATAAAAATTGCATGCTGATTTTTTAAAAACTTATTAACGTTATTTTATGAAACTAACAACGTGCACAAAGCGAAAAAGATTATAAAGTAAAAGCCTTTAGTTTTGCAAAAGGTCTCATATAAAGTTTTGTTAATTAGGGTTTTTGTAAATATTTTCTACTGTATCGGCATATTTTTCCATAATCACCTTTCGTTTTACCTTCATGGTGGGCGTGAGTTCCCCGCCTTCAACAGACCATTCCTCCGGCATTAAAACAAACTTTTTAATTTGCTCGACTCGCCCAAATTCAGGGTTGAAGCGGTCTACTTCCGTTTGAAAAAGAGAAATCACATCTGCATGCTCTACCATTTCTTTATGTGATTTGGCATTGACTCCATTTTTCATACACCAGTTTGATAGATTTATGAAAGAGGGTACTATCAAGGCTGATACAAAGTTTTTATTTTCTCCGATAACGATAATCTGCTCTATATAAATAGATTCTTTGAATTTATTTTCTACCACCTGAGGGGCAACGTATTTGCCTCCCGAAGTTTTAAACAACTCTTTAATTCTGTCCGTTATTTTTAAAAACTTTCCGTCAATCCACTCTCCTTTGTCCCCTGTGTGCAACCATCCATCTTTATCTATGGTTTCCGCAGTCAGGTCAGGGCGTTTGTAATAGCCCATCATCAAATTAGGTCCTCTGGCAAGAATTTCACCGGTTTCTTCGTCGATTTTTACTTCTACTCCCGGTATAGGAACGCCCACGGTAGATAAATTATAATCTCCTTCTTCAAAACGGTTAAAAGTGATTACCGGAGAAGATTCCGTTTGTCCGTAACCCTCCCTAACATGTATGCCGGCAGCATTAAAAACTCTGGCAAGCCTCGGCTGAAGCGCTGCTGCACCACTGCAAATTCCAATAATCTCCCCTCCCAAAGCTTCTTTCCATTTGCTAAAAATGAGTTTTCGGGCAATATTTAACTGGAAATTATACATATTGCTGTTGTTTCCTTTTTCATCAAACTCAAGACCCAATTCAAGTGCCCAGAAAAAAAGTTTCTTTTTAATGCCTGTCAATTCATTGCCCTTGGCAACAATTTTGTCGTAAACTTTTTCTAAAAGTCTTGGTACACTGGTAAAAAAATGAGGCTTAACTTCTTTTAAATTGTCTGCTATCGTTTCAAGATTTTCAGCATAATATACGGAAACACCTTTGTAGATATAGGTGTATAAAACCATTCTTTCAAAAATGTGACATAAAGGTAAAAAGCTGAGTGCTCTGTGTGCAGACTCTATCGGCAAACATTTTCCGGTTGACTCTATATTGCTAACTATATTGTAATGTGAAAGCATTACCCCCTTTGGAAGACCGGTAGTTCCGGAGGTATAAATAATTGTTGCCAAATCTTCAGAGGCTATAGTTGATTTTATGTTTTCTACTTCTGAAAGGTCAACATTCTTGCCCATTTCTGATAGTTTTGACCAGTGATCAGCACCTTCAATTTTATCAAAAGTAAAAATCCCTTTCAATGAGGGGATGTCGTTTTTTATGTTTTCAGCTTTTTGAAAAAGGTCTTCGTCAGAAACAAAAATCATTTTCACTTCCGAATCATTAAAGATAAATTTATAGTCAGACTCCGTAATTGTCGGATAAACAGGGACATTCACGGCACCTATTTGCAGCATAGCTAAATCTACAATATTCCATTCCGGGCGATTATTTGAAATCATAGCTATCTTATCGCCTTTTTGGATGCCGTATTTTAACAAGCCGACACTCAATTCATTTACCTTGTCGATTATATCAGCAGAAGTGAGCTTCACCCATTTTCCATCGATTTTAGAAACTAAAGCATCATCCTGTGGATAATTTTCTTTTTGGTGATAAATAGCGTCAAAAAGGCGTTTAAATTCCATGAGTTTCTATTTAGATAAATAAATTGTTTGTGAACATAAGATTAATGATGCTAAAGTTAAAATTTTTTTAAAAATTAGTTAATCCTGTATTTGTATTTCCTGTGATTTTCGGACGTTCAATTTCTTAAGTCCGGGCATTAAAAACAAGGTGAAATTTAAGCCTTCACAGTATTTATCTTTTCTCAATGGTTGAATTCAGCTTTGCAAACTGTATTTTTGCAGCATAATAAGTGCAAAAGTATGAATGAAGAGAAGGGGATATTTATAGAGGATTATTCATCCGTTTCCTGCCTTGGCAAAGACAAAGAAAGTGTTTACCTGAATTGGTTAACAGATAAAACCGGCATTATTTCCAAAAATTTTCCGGACAAAACCTATGCTGTAGCACCATTAAATGATGAAGTTGAAAAAGCAATATCAGCCTATATAGATAGTGACAAGACGCTTAAAAACATCGATCGGACAGCTGTTTTGGCAATGTACGCAGCAGAAAAACTAAAAGCATCCTGCCATACTTCCGACAAGCTGTGTATTAATATAGGTTCATCCAGAGGGGCAACGGCTGTTTTTGAGAAGTTATACAGGCAATTCATCAAGGATAAAAACTCTTTACCGCCTTATACTTCTCCACTTACAACCTTGGGAAATATATCGGGCTTTGTGCGTAAAGTTTTTGATAAAGAGGCTTTCATCTTTAGTCATTCTGTAACTTGCAGTACAGCTATGCAATCATTAGCGAATGGAGTGGCATGGCTGAAGTCAGAAATGGCAGATGTTTATATCGCCGGCGCCTCAGAGGCTCCCTTAACTCCTTTTACACTGGCACAAATGGATGCCCTGAAAATTTATTCTAAGCAACTGAATAATCCTTATCCCTGCAGGCCGCTTGAGTTTTTGGAAAACACTATGGTACTTGGAGAAGGGGCTTTTTTATTCAAACTAACTTACAGAAAGCCATCTGAAGTAGAAGGTTCTCCTGTGGAACTTTTATCGGTCGGTTACGCCTCCGAGGAGCCTCCGAATTTTAGTGGTATTCAGGATAGTGGAACGGCATTTAAAAAAAGCATGCTTATGGCGATGGAAAAACTACCAAAGGGAGAAAAACCTGATGCCATTTTATTGCATGCTCCCGGTACCATTAAAGGCGATAGAGCTGAAATGAATGCAATAGAGCATATTTTTGGCAATGAAAAACCACTTTTGATACCGTCAAAATGGAAAACCGGTCATTTATTGGGAGCGTCAGCAGCCATAAGTTTGGAATTAGCAATTCTAATGTTGCAAAAAGTTTTTATACCTTCTTTTCCATCTTATTTAACCAATGATAAAATTCTTTCAAAGCCAATCGAAAGTATAATGATTAATGCTGCAGGTTTTGGTGGGAATGCCGGTTCTGTAATTGTGAGAAAAAGACGGTAAAAAGTAAAAAAACTAAAATCCCCACTCCAAAATCAACCCGCCTATCAAAGCCATCACAATTAATAAAGGTGCGGGTAAGCGGGTGAATTGCAGCAATACAAAGGAAAGAGCAATTAGGAGAACATTTAGAAAATTTGTTTCCAATTCAAAAAACAGCAGAACGGCAGCAGAAATCACCAATCCGGAAGCAGCTGCATTTATTCCTTCCAGCGAGCGCACAACTACGGTAAATGTTTTCAGGTAATTCCAAAGTGGATAAGTAAAGAAAATCAATAAAGTTCCGGGTAAAAATATACCTACAGTTCCAATTACAGAGCCCAATAATTGCCAGCTCCAACTACCGTCATTCATCGCTAAACCTCCGGCAAATGCAGCAAAGGAAAAAACCGGACCCGGCATAGCCTGTGTAATTCCGTAGCCGGTCATAAACTCCTCGGCAGACATATACTCGCGGTGATTCACAAATTGCTCGAGCATCATCGGTATTAAAACCTGTCCGCCCCCAAAAATCAAACTGCCAAAACGATAAAAGTTTTCAAATAAAACAACCGGTTTATAATTTGTAAAAAGAGCTATTACACCGGTAAGTATAAAAATACCGGCAAAAATTTTCAGATAATTCCAGTTGGGTTTAATCGGTAATCGGGTTTCCTTATTTTGTCCTTTTTCCTTATTCGTCATATTGGTAAGGACCCCTCCAACGATTAAGCTTGCCGGAAACACCCATGGAGAGCTTAGTAAAAGGGCTGCTATTACTGAAATGGCAGTTATAAACCAGGCCATTTGCGTTTTGACAACCTTGCTGGTAATCTTAAAAGCTGCGTAAGAAACAAAACCTACCGCTACCGGATATATAAACTGCAGAAAGTCCAAAGACCACTGGTTTGCTTTAATATAGGTTATAAAAAAGGAAACTAAGGTCATAAAAGTAACCGCCGGCAAAAACCAAAAAAACAAAGTCAGCAATGCTATTCCCGGACCTCCTCTTTTCATTCCAATTGCTGTAATCGTTTGAGTAGAAGTGGGTCCCGGAAGCAATTGGCAAAGGGCAGTCAGCTCCACTAATTCTTTTTCAGTAAGATAATTCCTTTTTTCAACTAACCTTTCAAGCATCATGGCCAAATGACCCTGAGGGCCTCCAAAAGCAGTCAGAGAAAGAATAAAAACATCCCTGAGGAAAACAGCATTACGTTTTCTCATGTATTGGGGTTCTGTTCTATAAGAGACTTATTTTTTAAGTCCTATTTCAATTAGTCTTTGGTCCAGATATTCTCCTGCTGAAATTGGATCATAGGCTTTCGGATTGGAAGCATCTATACAATTATCTAAGCAATCTAAGCGCATTTCAGAACGTGGATGCAAGAAGAATGGAATAGAAAATCTGGATGTATGCCACTTTTCTCTTGGAGGATTTACTACCCTGTGAGTAGTTGAACGTAGTTTATTATTGGTAAGGCGTTGCAACATATCACCCACATTTACGATAATCGCTCCCGGCTTAGCCACAACATCCTGCCATTCCCCTTTTTTATTTAATAGCTGCAAGCCTTCAGCAGAAGCACCCACCAAGAGTGTGATTAAGTTTATATCTTCATGTTGCTCTGCACGTATAGCCGATTCAGGCTCAGAAGTTATTGGTGGATAGTGAATAGCTCTTAAAATGCTGTTGCCATTGAATATTTTATCGTCAAAATAATCAGCCTCCAGGTTGAGGTATTCAGCTATAGCAGTCAAAAGCTTATTCCCGGCATTTTCAAAGTTTTTATAAAGGGTAATACCGGTTTTGTTAAAATCAGGCATTTCTTCAACCTCTACGTTCGACGGATAATCTTTTCCAATTTCATCATCGCCTTCTATTTCCTGTCCAAACTGCCAGAATTCTTTTAAATCAGCTACATTGCTATGCTTAGCATGTTCTTTTCCAAAAGAGGTATATCCTCTCTGGCCTGAAAGTCCGGGAACTTCGTATTTCTTTTTAATTTCTGTAGGCAGGGCAAAAAACTTTTGCACTTTATCATAAAAAGAATCAATGAGGGCTTTGTCAATTCCATGATTTATAACAGAGACAAAGCCAACATCTTCGTAAGCATTTCCCAGCTTTTTTACAAAAGCCGCTTTTTGTTCAGGAGTTCCGTTTGTGTATTCACTTAAGTCAACTACCGGCACGATGTTATTATTTTCTTGCATTTTTTTGGTTTATAGGTTTAAAATATGATTATAAAAAGCTAATAATTTTTTTAAAATAAAAAGACCAATCGGGATTATTGTAAATTTGCCCTTTTAGGAATTCTCAAAGTTATAAAAATAAAACTATGTTTACGTTAATCATAATTTTTAATAAGAGAACCTGATTTAAAACTCGTTTATTTAAGGGCTTTTATTTCAAGCAAATCAAGAAAAAAACAATTTTTTAAAATTAATATGATAAAATATACAACTACCCGGCTACAAAATGGACTTACTTTAATCATACATGAAAACAGGACTTCACCGCTGGCCTTAGTGAATGTTTTGTATAAAGCAGGCTCAGCTCATGAAAATCCCCAAAAGACCGGTTATGCTCATTTACTGGAACATATAATGTTTTGTGGTTCAGAAAATATCGACGACTTTGATTATATAGTTCAAAAAGCCGGAGGAAATAATAATGCCTTTACCACGAGTGACTATACAAATTACTACATAAATCTTCCGGCGGATAATATAGAAACTGCCTTTTGGTTAGAGTCTGACAGAATGCGCTTTGCAGGTTTTAAAGAGGAAAGCGTGTTGGTTCAAAAGCAAGTCGTTATTGAGGAGTTTAAGGAAGGCTATATTAATCAACCTTATGGAGATATTTGGCATCTTATCAGTGAATTGGCATATAAAAAGCATCCTTACAGATGGCCGACTATCGGACTTAGTGTAGAACATATAGAAGAAGCTACGGTCAATGATCTGAAAAGCTTTTACAATAAGTTCTATCAGCCACAAAATGCCATACTTTCTATTTCTTCACCACTTATTACTGATAAAGTTATCCGTATGGCAGAAAAGTGGTTTGGGAGCCTGAAAAATACTAGTGAAAGCCCCGTAGTGAATTTGCCGGCAGAGCCAGTTCAGGAAAATGCCCGTTTTTTGGAAGTTGAAAGAGAAGTTCCGGCAGATATGATAATTAAATCTTTTCATATGGATAAAAGGCTTTCAGAAGAGTATTATTTCGGTGATATTTTGACTGATATATTATCTCAGGGGCAATCTGCCAGATTACATGAGCGCTTAGTTAAGCAAGAAAATATTTTTAGCCATATAGATGCATACGTAACAGGAACCAATGATCCCGGGCAAATAATTATTGAAGCCAGATTAAGCGATGGGATTAGTTTTAAAGAGGCTGATGCGAAAATTAACAAAGAGCTGGAAGAAATTGCAACAGCCGGGCCCGGTGAAAAAGAAGTGAAAAAAGCAGATAATCAAAAAAGAACCCAGCTGGCTTTTAATAATCAAAACATGTTTGAAAAAACGTTTCAGTTAGCCTATTTTGAAATGCTCGACAGCGCAGAGAGAATTAACCGCGAAATGGAGATTTATAAAGAGATAAAGCCACAAGACATAAAAACTACGGCCGAAAAAGTTTTTGATAAAAGAAACAGCTCTACGATTTTTTATAAAGCAAAAAACTAGGAATGCAAACAGATTTTAGAAGAAGTGCGCCCCAAATAAAGGAAGTTGAAAAGATATTTCATGAGGAAGTACAGGAAAAAGTTTTAGCAGAAAATACGGTTTTCAGTTATATAAACGATACAAATAACCCAACGGTTAAGCTATCCTTAAAACTAAATGCAGGAAGTTGGTTTGAGCATAAAAAACTGATAGCAACCACCTGTGCCAGATTAGCAAAATCAGGAACCATTAGTCAAAAATCCGCTCAAATTGCAGAAGCGATTGATTGCAGTGGAGGAAAGCTCATTTTTAATTGCATGGAAGACCATGCCTGGATAACCCTCAGATGTTTAAGTGAAAATTTACCGGAATTACTCGGAATTTTAAGTCAGTTGTTTAAAGAAAGCACTTTCCCTCAAACAGAATTGGATATACATAAGAAACATAGGCTACAGCAACTCAAGTTGAACAATAAAAAAACGGAATATCTGGCTCAAAAACATTTTTTTGCTTCCGTTTTTGGCTCGGAACACCCCTATGGCTTTTATACTGAGGCCGCATTTATAGATGCTTTAGAAAGAAAAGATTTGCTGGACTTTTTTGAAAGTAATTATACCAGGGAAAATCTTCAGATAATGGGGGTCGGTAATTTTAACGAACAATATTTCGGCGAAATAGAAAAATTGATTCAATCCGTTAAAAGTGGAGAGGGCGAAAAACAGAACTTTATGCATCCCATACAACCTGCTTTAAACAAAGAAATATTTATTCCTGTTAAAGATGCAGAACAGGTTTCGCTGGCAATGGGGAATAGATCTCCTCTCAGAAGCGATCCGGAGTATATTGATTACTCCATTATGATTGCTTTGTTGGGAGGCTATTTCGGTTCAAGATTGATGATGAACCTGAGAGAGAAAAAAGGTCTTACTTATGGTATTTATGCACAGATTCAAAATTATAAACATTCCGGTTGTTTAGTTATACAGGCAGAATTAAAAAAAGGTAGTGGTGAAAAAGCAATCGGGGAGGTCTTTTTTGAGATGGAAAGATTGAAACATGAATTGGTCTCAAATGAAGAACTAAGGAATCTTAAACAATATTTATCAGGCAATTTATTGTCTATGCTTGACGGAAAATTGCGACAATATGAAATGTTAAGACAGTTTAAAACGTTTGGATTAGACGAAGATTTTTTGTATCGTTACTTTAACCGTATTAAAAAGATTGAACCGGAGGACATTCAGCAACTGGCACTGAAATATCTGGATAAAAATAGTTTTTTCACGGTAATAAGCGGCGCCTAAACAAATTTATAATTTTAATATGTATCAACAATTTTTTATGAAATTTTATAATGCAGGACTTCTACTGCTTTTTACTGTAGTTTTTTGTTTTATTGGTGGAGTAAAACAACTATCGGCACAAACCATAATGGCTCCCGAAATTCTTTGCGTATCCACAGATGAAAACACCGGAGATGTAACAATCAGTTGGGAATTGCCAACCGACAACTGTGGCCCTTTTGAAGCGTATGTTTTATATGGTGCAACAAATATTAACGGCCCCTATCTGGTAATTGACACTATTTTTGATCCTTTACAGGAAGAATATGTGCACCTGAACGCCAATGCTACTATTTTAACCTGGTTTTATTATATGGAAACCCTGAGGGACTGTCCGGGCTTTGTTTCTTTGCAGTCAGATACAATTCAGGAAGAGGAGTTGATTACCCCGGAAATAGAATATGTAACTGTTACAGAAGATGGAATTGAGTTTTTCTGGGATGTAAGTCCCTCTACTCAAACGGAAGGTTATATTGTGTACTACTATGTAGGAGGAGGTTTTGCCAATATAATCGATACGGTTGACGGCAGGTTTAATAATAATTTCATAGACACAACAGCAGATCCGAATAGCGGGTCAGTTTCTTATACAGTAGCAACCTTGGGATGTAACCAAACGTCATTATTCAACCCCAGTTTTCACTCTACTGTTTATTTAGAGGCCGGTTTTCAAACTTGTGAAACGAATGTTGCACTTAACTGGACGCCCTATGAAGGTTGGGACAGTACTTTTTTAGAATATAGGGTTCTCTATTCTTCTGATGATATTGATTATGATGTAGGAGGAACTCTTACGAACACTGAGTTTGCGCTTCCTCTGAGTTTAGTGGAAGGGGATTCGGTTTGCGTATTTGTGGAGGCAGAAAATACACAGAATGGATTTATTTCAGCTTCTAATAAAGTTTGTTTAAATCTGGATCTAGTCAGACCGGTTGCTTATCAACACATGAGAAATGTAACAGTAAATGAAAATAATGAAGTTCTGATTGAGTGGTATCAAGATGGACAGGCAGATATTAATTCAATATCGGTTAACCGAAGTGACCAATCTACCGGGTTTAGTCCGATTTTTACAGAAACAGTAGTTCCCCCTTTAGATCCAATCGGCACTTTGACTGATACGGAGGTTAATGCTTCCCAAAGCAGTTATTATTATACCACAACTGTTCAGGATGATTGTGACAATACACTGAATAGCGGTTTCGCACGAACGATAAGACTTCAGGGTGAGGCTGCCAACAGTCAGAACAATTTGAACTGGAATGCTTTTGAGATGGAAAATGCAGTTATAAATCAATATGTTGTTTACCGCCTGGAAAACACCTTGCCGGTTCAAATTGGGACAACAGCTCCCGGGGAAAGGACTTTTTCAGAAATGGTGGAAGGAGATGATGTAACAGAAAGCGGTGCCTTTTGTTATGTCGTTAAAGCGGAGTATACCCTTGATATAGCGGACATAGCTGTTACCGAAAATCTTGAGTCGCGGTCAAATATTTTTTGTATTGACCAGGAATCTATAATTTACATGCCGAATGCATTTGTTCCCGGTGGAACTAATAACAGATTAGTTCCTGTTATAACATTTAACAGGCATCAAAGCTATGAATTTAAAGTGTTTGACCGTTGGGGAAAAGTATTGTTTCAAACCAATAACATTAACGTAGGTTGGGATGGAACGGCATCAGGAAGTGACTTGCCGCTTGGAGGATATGCCTATGTTGTCCGTTTGGTAAAAGAAAACGGGGATGTTTATGAGAAAAAAGGTACAGTAGTATTAGTGAGATAAAAAAATATATGATAGAAAATCAAAATACAGAAAAGGAAAAAGCAGTTTTGGTCGGTTTGGTTCATCAGCATCAAACAGAAGAGCAATTGACGGAATATTTAGATGAGCTTGCTTTTTTGGCTGAAACCGCCGGAGCAGTTACAAAAAAAACTTTTATACAAAAACTTCCACATCCGGATAAAAGAACTTTTGTAGGCAAGGGGAAATTAGAAGAGATTAAAGCATACATTGAAAAAAATGAAATAGACATATTAATTTTTGACGACGACCTAAATGGAAGTCAGCTAAGAAATTTAGAAAGAGAAATCAAATGCAAAATCATTGACAGAAGCCATTTAATTTTAGATATTTTTGCTCTGAGGGCAAGGACAGCTCAGGCAAAAACTCAGGTTGAACTGGCTCAGTTACAATATTTATTGCCCAGACTAAGAGGTATGTGGTCGCACCTTGAGCGACAAAAAGGGGGTATTGGATTGAGAGGACCCGGTGAAAAGGAAATAGAAACAGATAGAAGGGTGGTCAATGATAAAATAGCCAAGCTTAAGGAAAAGCTCTCTAAAATTGATAAACAAAACCTCACACGCAGAAAGCAACGTGAACAAATGATAAGAGTTGCTTTGGTAGGATATACAAATGTCGGTAAGTCAACGATAATGAATGCTTTGAGTAAATCAGAAGTTTTTGCCGAGAATAAACTTTTTGCGACACTGGACACGACTGTTCGTAAAATTGTTATCGAGAGAATGCCCTTTTTACTTTCTGATACAGTAGGATTTATAAGAAAATTGCCCCATCATTTAATTGAAAGTTTTAAAAGCACTTTGGATGAAGCCGGGGAATCCGATATTTTAATACATGTGGCAGACATTTCTCATCCGGCTCATGAAGACCAAATAAAAGTCGTAAACGAAACCTTACTTTCTTTGGGCATCAAAGACAAAACGGTAATGATGGTTTTTAACAAAATGGATCTTTACGAGCAAAAAAACTTTGATGAATACCTGAACGACGATATAAAAACCGAGATTAAAGAAAATATAAAAACAAAATGGGACACACTAAATCCTAATCAGTGTCTTTTTATTTCTGCTTTAAGCAAAAAAGATCTTAAGAAGCTCAAGAACGACCTCTATTATGAAGTTCGGAAATTGTATGAAGAAAGATATCCTTATATGGCTGAAAAGTTTTAAAAAATGAGTCTACAAAAAAGAATTTCTGTCTTCTGCACCCTTTTGCTAAGTGTAACTTTTCTGAGTACGGAAATTTTATATGCAAATTCAGGGCGAAATAAGGGAGAAGTGATTCTTCAATTGACCTCAGATAACATAAACCCTTTACTGGAAACTTTAAGTGCAGAAATGCCGGAAAGTAATTGGGAGCTAAAGCAAAAGTTAGTCCCTTCAATGCCTATTTGGTTGTTGGGCTTTGATGAAAGTAAAACCGATATAAATCAATTACTCTCAAAGCTTAATCGTAAAGAATCGGTGCTTTTTGCACAATGGAATCACCATGTTCACATAAGAGAGTTAATCCCGGACGATACATTATTTAATGCTCAGTGGAATTTAAAAAATACGGGACAGGGAAGTGGTATTCCCGGGGCAGATATAGATGCTGCCAGAGCCTGGTCAATCAGCAGCGGAGGCGTTGCACCTACCGGAGACACTATGGTTATTGCTATTATTGACGGGGGCGTGGATTTAAACCATCCGGACTTAAATATTTTCACAAACATGAATGAAATTCCAGGCACAGGGACAGATGTTGATTCTAACGGTTACATAGATGATTATAACGGCTGGAATGCTGCCTCTGAAAATGGGAATATACCTCCAAACTCTCACGGTACTCATGTTGCCGGAATTGCCGGAGCAATTGGCAATAACTTAACCGGGGTAGCCGGTGTCAGCTGGAATGCCAAGATATTACCGGTGGTTGTTCAAAATGTAGGAAATGAGGCTCAGGTCGTTGCTGCCTATGGGTATGTGTATGAGATGAGAAAGCTGTATAATGAAACCAATGGTGCTGCCGGCGCTTTTATCGTTTCAACCAATGCCTCTTTTGGAATAGATGGCGGCAATCCCTTAGATTATCCGATTTGGTGCAGCATGTATGATAGCCTTGGGAAATTAGGTATTTTAAATGCCGGAGCAACGGTTAATTTTGAAGCGAATATTGATGAACTTGGAGATATGCCAACAGCTTGCCCTTCACCCTGGTTAATTAGCGTTACCAACACCAACCGCATGGATCAAAAGAATGCCGGAGCCGGATATGGGCCAAATACTATTGATATTGGAGCTCCGGGAACAGGAATTTTGTCTACCCGGCCATTTGAAAATTACGGAAGTTCAACCGGCACTTCTATGGCAAGTCCGCATTTAGCCGGAGCTGTTCCACTTCTTTTATCAGCCGCTTGCGATTCCTTTTTTATAGCTTATCTGCAAAAACCGGACAGCATGGCGCTTATTGTAAAGGATGCTATCATTAAAGGCGTTGATATTATTCCGGACCTAGCCGAAAGAACGGTTTCCGGTGGTCGTCTGAATGTCTATAAATCTATGCTGAGAATAATTCATGAACATTGCAATGATTGTATGGATGGAACGATTGCCACTACTGCAACTCTATGCTCCGGAAGTTCTGACGGAACTGCTTTGTTTGAATTGACTTCAGGTAATAATGATGTGAGTGTTTTGTGGCCGGATAGTAGTGTTGCTTTTTTTAGAGATGATTTAGAAGCCGGAAGTTATATCGTCTGGGCAAGCGATACTGCCGGTTGTGAAAAAGCTTTTTTTGCAGAGATTCCGGGTCAGGAACCGCTTGAACTTAATTTTATAACAAACCCTTCCGTTGGGGGATATAATAACGGAACGGCAACAGCAATTGCATCCGGAGGTGTTGCTCCTTATGGATTTCAATGGAATGATGCAGCAAACAGCCAAACACAATCTGTTACTCAGCTTTTGTCAGGGATGTATGTCGTCACGGTAACAGATGATAATGAATGTGTATTTACCGATAGCGTATTTGTAGATAATATAAGCAGCATTATTGAAACTAAGAAAGCCTCACCGGAAGTTTTGATTTATCCGAATCCTTATAAAAATCCACCATTAACAGTAAGCTTTAACGCTGAAAATACCCATGAGCTTATTATTTTGCTAAAAAATGTAAATGGAAAAACTGTCTTTCGTCAAAAAGCCCTTTCACCGGATGGATCCACAGAGCTGTATTTACCTGAATTGCCCGCCGGTGTTTATTTCCTGCAAATACAGCAATCTGAATACAAACCTATCCTCAAAAAAATTGTAATTTTACCCTGACAGAGGCTTCATCCAAGTAAATATTATTAAATTTACACAGCTCAAAAAACAGAACCATGCAATTACCGGAAAAAAAATGGATTTTAACTCCGGCAGACAAGGAGAAGGTTGCTTCATTGAAAAATGAGTTAAAAGTAAGTGAGGAGATTTGTACATTACTGGTACAGCGGGATATATATACTTTCGACTCGGCAAAGGACTTTTTCAGACCTGAGCTCAGTCATTTGCACAACCCTTTTCTGATGAAAGACATGGACAAAGCTGTTGACAGAATTTTGGAGGCTATTTCTCAAAATCAAAAAGTTTTGGTTTACGGAGATTATGATGTTGATGGTACCACAGCCGTGACGCTTATGTACGACTTTTTAAGCCACGCTATTCAAAATCTGGACTTTTATATTCCGAACCGATATAAAGAAGGTTATGGCATTTCTACCGCCGGAATTGAGTTTGCCTCCCGGGAAGGCTTTCATTTAGTTATCGCATTAGATTGCGGAATAAAAGCCGTTGAAAAAATTAAATATGCAAAAGAGCTGGGCGTAGATTTTATAATCTGTGACCATCACCTGCCCGGAGAGGAATTGCCCCCGGCTCATGCAGTTCTGGATCCAAAACAAAGTGATTGTAACTATCCCTATAAAGAATTAAGCGGTTGCGGAGTTGGCTTTAAACTCATTCAGGCACTGAAAGCAAAAACAAACAATCCCGCTTTCCCAGACCCTTGTGATTATCTTGACTTACTGGCTATAAGTATTGGTTGCGACATAGTGCCCATTACAGGCGAGAACAGAGTTTTAGCTTATTATGGACTGCAAAAAATTAATGAAAGTCCGCGAAAGGGCGTAGAAGCAATACTAAAGACCGGCAGCATAAAAAAAGAAATCACTATCATGGATTTAGTATTTGTGATAGGTCCTCGTATTAATGCAGCAGGCAGGATTGCAGATGCTAAAAATGCAGTCTATACTTTGCTTTCCAAAAATGTAGAAACGGCAAATGACGAGGCAAAAATTTTGAATAAAAGAAATACAAACCGAAAAGAATTAGATAAACAAATTACAGAATCAGCAACGCAGTTAATTTTGAATGACCCTGAATATCCCGCTAAAAAAACTACGCTTGTTTTTCATCCGGAATGGCACAAAGGAGTTATCGGCATTGTAGCATCCAGATTAGTTGAGCGCTTCTACAGGCCAACAATAGTCTTTACGGAATCAAACGATATGATAACTGCTTCTGCCCGTTCAATAGAAGGCTTTAATATACATGATGCGATTAAAAAAGCTTCCGGGAATCTTGAGCAGTTTGGGGGGCATTTTTATGCTGCCGGATTATCATTGAAAAAAGAAAATTTGCAAGCCTTTATGGAAGAATTTGAAAGAATTGTAGCAGAAACTATTACTGAAGAGCAATTGATACCGAGAGTGAAAATTGATGCAGAGCTTGACTTTCAAAGAATAAACCCTAAGTTTTTACAAACCATTAATCAGTTTGCTCCTTTTGGTCCGGGCAATATGCGGCCAATTTTTGTGAGCAAAGCCCTTCATAAATACGGCAACTACCGAATTGTTGGCGACCACCATTTAAAAATCACTTTTAAAGCAGAAAAAACGGCGGCGATTCCGGCTATAGGCTTTAATTTAGCAGAAAAAGCAGGTTATCTTGGCGAGACAGAAATGTATGATATTTGCTATTGTTTATCAGAAAACGAATGGCAGGGTGTGAAAAGTCTGCAACTGGAATTGAAAGATCTTAAAAAAAGCAGTTTAGCCGTATGGAATTAAGAGCTGAAAACCTGGCAAAAAGCTATAAAGGCAGAAAAGTAGTTGATAATGTTTCAGTCAATGTGAAACAGGGCGAAATTGTAGGCTTACTGGGACCGAATGGAGCCGGAAAAACAACCAGTTTTTACATGATAGTGGGGCTCATAACTCCGGATGAAGGGGAAGTATATCTGGACAGACAAAATATCAAAAAGCTCCCAATGTATAAACGGGCCCGACTGGGAGTTGGTTATTTGCCACAGGAAGCGTCTATTTTTCGAAAAATGTCAGTTGAAGACAACATCACATCGGTACTTGAAATGACTAATTTGAGCAAAAAGGAACAAAGAGATAAAATGGAAAGCCTGCTCGAAGAATTTGGTTTAAATCATGTGCGCAAAAGTCCGGGGGATGTGCTTTCAGGAGGCGAACGCAGACGAACAGAAATTGCCAGAGCGCTTGCTGTAGACCCTAAATTTATTTTACTTGATGAGCCCTTTGCGGGAATTGATCCCATAGCAGTAGAAGATATACAGCAAGTAGTGGAGAAGTTGAAATTTAGAAATATCGGAATTTTAATTACAGATCATAATGTGCAGGAAACTCTATCTATAACAGATAGAGCATACCTCCTGTTTGAAGGTAAAATTTTAAAAGCCGGAACGCCCGAAGAGCTGGCAGCTGATGAGCAGGTACGAACGTATTATTTAGGAAAAAACTTTGAGCTAAAGAAAAAAAGAAGGGATAATTAATAACACTCAGAATAAAAACTTATGCATCTTTTTAATAGTTTGTTGACGTGGTTTGTGAAACATCGGATTGAACAAATTGAAAGCTTTACCAGGCATCCTGTAGAAACTCAAACAGATGTTTTCCAATATCTCATTCAAAAAGGGGTGAATACAGAATTCGGAAAGGAGCATAAGTTTAAAAAAATAAAAAGCATAAAAGATTTTCAGGAAGCCGTTCCCATCAGGGATTATGAAAGTATAAAAGTTTATATTGAGCGAACCATGAAAGGGGAGGAAAACGTCTTATGGCCTTCAAAAATCAGTTGGTTTGCAAAATCTTCCGGAACGACAAGCGATAAAAGTAAGTTTATCCCTATTACTAAAGAAGGGCTGGATGATTGCCACTACAAAGGTGGCAAGGACTTAATAGCTGTGTATTGCAATAATTATGAAGACACAAAACTATTTACCGGAAAAGGGCTGATTATGGGTGGCAGCAATCAAATAAATCAGTTGAATGAAAACTCAAGATATGGAGATATTTCAGCTGTGATGATGCAAAACATGCCTTTTTTAGCTTCCTTGATACGTACCCCGGAGCTTTCCATAGCCCTCATGGATGATTGGGAAGAAAAAATACAGCTCATAGCTGAAACAACCTCTAAGCAAAATGTAACGCATTTAGTAGGCGTCCCGACCTGGACAATCGTGCTCATCAATCGTTTGTTTGAAATGCATAAAATTGACAATCTACTGGACCTTTGGCCGAACCTGGAACTTTATATCCATGGAGGAGTCAGCTTCTCACCTTACAGGGAACAGTTTAAGCAGTTAATTCCATCAAAAGATATGCATTATATGGAGACCTATAATGCCTCCGAAGGTTTTATCGCTATTCAAAACGATCCGAATGAAAATGATTTGCTGCTGATGCTGGACTATGGGATCTTTTATGAGTTTGTTCCTATGAGCGAACTGAAGAATGAAAAACCTAAAGCATATACACTCGATCAGGTAGAAAAAGATGTAAACTATGCCTTAGTGCTATCCTCCAATTGTGGATTGTGGCGATATCTGATTGGGGATACCGTTAAATTTACAAATTTGAATCCTTTCAAAATTAAGATTACCGGTCGTACCAAACACTTTATAAATGCTTTTGGAGAAGAGGTTATGGTAGATAATACCGATGAAGCACTGGCAAAAACATGCAAACAAACCTCAAGCAATGTATCTGATTATACTGTTGCCCCGGTATATTTTTCAGAAGGAAGTAACGGAAGCCATGAATGGTTAATAGAATTTAAAAAAATCCCGGAAAATAAGGATGAATTTGTACGCATTTTGGATAAACATTTACAAACGGTAAACTCTGATTACGAAGCAAAACGATTTAAAGACATGGCACTTTTGTTGCCCAAAGTGCACTTCTTATCTGAAGGAACATTTAATGATTGGCTCAAGTCCAAAGGCAAGCTGGGCGGCCAAAATAAAGTACCTCGTTTATCCAATAACCGTGAACTTATTGATGAAATCCTAAAGTTTATTCAGCAAACAAGTGCTTAATTTTTTATAGTAAGGGTTTATTTTTTTTAATCAAAAAAACATCACAAAAAGCTTCCTCAAAACCAATGGTGTATTCCGCAAAAAGAATTTAAAAAATTGTAAATGGACAAACGTGTAAAAAGGTATAAGAGGTTAATTCGCTTGATTAACTTTTACCCGCCTTATATTGGTGCCGGAATACGGTTAAAAGAAATAAATGATGATTGCACGCGTCTGGTTGTGCAAATGAAACTGAGGTGGTGGAACAAAAATATGGTAGGTACTCATTTTGGCGGATCACTTTATTCAATGTGTGACCCCTTTTTTATGTTTATCTTAATGGTGAACCTTGGGGAAAACTATATAGTATGGGATAAAACCGGCTATATAGACTTTAAAAAACCCGGTAAGGGAAAGGTAACTGCAGTATTTAGTATGAGTCAGGATGAAATTTCAGCTGTGAAAAAAAGAGTAGAAGCTGACGGAAAGACTATAGTCGAATTACCATGTAAAATAACAGACGAACAAGGCGAAACAGTAGCAGAATTAAATAAGGGAATTTATGTGCGTTTAAAAGAAATGTCAAAAAAATAAAATTAAGAATTTGTTTTTTGCATTATGTTTTTTTTAATTTAGATGCATCAACTCCAATTTAATTTCAAATCATGAATAAATTCATTGTTTTATTTATATTTTTTTTGATGGGATATTACTGTCTGAAAGCAGATAATATTTTCCAAAATTACCAACCCATTGAAAGTTCAGGTTTTATACCGGAACATCTGATTACCAGGTCTTCCGAGAGATATCGACAGCGTTTGGAAGAAATTGATGCAGAAGACAGAAGAAGTAGGCGAGCCGAAGCGCGTTTTGCATTATCTTCCAGTTTTGTGGTCGATCGCTTGCTCAGAAATGGGCAATTACTATTCAATGACACTCTGACTTCGTATGTCAACAGAGTTACAGATATTGTATTACAAGATAATCCTGATTTAAGGGAGGAGATAACCGTTTATGTGGTAAAAAATCCGACTGTTAATGCATTTGCCAGTGGCGACGGATTTGTTTTAATATGTATGGGCTTACTGGCTCAGGTTGAAAATGAAGCTCAGCTTGCCTTTATAATCGGGCATGAAATCACCCATTATAAAAAAGAACACTCCATGAATCGTTTCAAAAAAGTTGAAGGAGTAAATCGTGGCAGAGGTGTCTTGAGGAACCCGGGCAATCAAAATAATTTATTAGACATACATGCTTTTTCCAGAGATATGGAAATGGAAGCTGATGAAATAGGCTTGGATTTTTTAAGAAATACTGATTATGATTTGTGGGAAGCAGAAAAGGTTTTCGATGTATTACACTATTCATACCTTCCGTTTAACGAAAAAGTTTTTGATCCTTCTTTTATTGTTTCCGGGGCTTCTAACATTCCAAACACATTTTTAACTGACGAACTAAATGAAATACGGGTTGACAGAGAGGCTTATGACGATACAGAGTCTACACACCCAAGTACTGCCCAAAGAAAATCACTTATTATCAGGCTTATTGAAAGAATGGAAAGGGAAAATGGCACCAATGCCAGAAAGCCTTTTATACTTCCCGAGGAGGATTTTCGCTATATTCAAAATATTGCCCGATTTGAGCAGACCTATGCTTACACCAAGCAGGGGGACTATATGAAAGCCTTATACAATGTTTATTTATTAGAAGATGAATTTCCGGATAATTTGTTTTTGAACCGGATAAAAGCAGAATGTTTGTATACGATTTCAAAATTTATCAACAGAAATAAAGCCAGAGATGTCTTGCCGAGACACAATCGTATAGAGGGGCAAAGTCACCAAATGTATTATATGCTCAATCAGATGAGAGATGAAGATATAAACATTTTTGCTCTGGCGAATATTTATGAAAGCCATTTGAAATTTCCTGACGAAAAGCTGTTTAAGCTTTATTCTGAAGAATTGATGGAAGATTTGTTTGTATATCATGATATTTCAGCCGGTTCATTTTCAACTGAGGCTCCGGAGATTAAGGCAGAAGAAGAAAAAGAAACAGAAGTGGAAGAGGAGCAGGAAGAAGACCGGTCAAAATATGAAAGAATTAGAAGATTGAGAAGTGAGAGGATAAGTGAAGGAGAAGATTCTTACAACAGATATGCGTTTACAGACATCTATAGTAAAGATCCGGATTTTTTCTTAAAACTGGAAAGAGCATATCTTCTCAGTAAAGAAATTGAAAAAGAAGCTATTGATGGAGAAAAAGATGAGAGCCGTTTAGTAGAGAATAAGTCAAGTGGAGTTAAGAAAATAGTAGAATTAGACCCTATGTACTTTAGAATTGACGCAAGAAGGTCTTTGCAAATGGATTATTTAGGAGCAGAACAACGCGAATCATTTATAGAAAGAGAGGTTAATTCAATTGCACGCTCATTAAATGTGGAAGTAAACCATTTGAGAACTACAAACTTAGACAAAGATGACGTTGATAAATTTAATGATATAGCCTTTTTGAAAAGTTGGTATGGAGCAAGAATTGCAAACTCAACTGAAGTCCCAATCCTATCAGCAGATATAGACAGAATAGACGGATTGATTGAAACTTATGGAACGCAGTATTTCAGCTGGAGAGGATTAATAACATTAAGAGAAAGACATCAGATTAACTCAGCTTTATTACTTTCCGGTTGTTTACTTCCTCCGCTTTTACCTTATGCATTAGTAGAAACAATTTCACCTTCCATCAGCTCATTGTATTTCAATATTGTTTTCGATATTAAATCAGGAGATGTAGCTCATTTATATGTTACAGAGTTTGGTTATAGTGACTCAAATGTTTTTTTGAAGTCTAAAATATATGACAACATCTATCTTATGAGTAGAAATTAATAAAATAAACGTATGAAAAATATTTCTTGGATTCTTCTTTTTTTCTTTCTGACGCATTTAGCAAATGATGCGGAGGCTTCCGCCCCCGGCTATTTAGGAAAGAACTTTTCCATTGCATATAAAGGAGCTGCTAACCCTATTTTTTTGAATGAGTCAAAAAATAAAGTAAAAGGTCGAGTTAGATTTGATGTAAATTTCTTTCATAATTTTCAGTTAGAATATTCTATTAGCAGAAGACGGTCATTAAGTTTGCAATATGAAAGAAGCAGAGCGGGCTTTACCGGTACACTTAAACCCATAGGCTCTAACCAGAGTGATGATGAGCAGTGGTATTTTTTAAATTATAGAAAGAATTCGTTTTCGTTCAATGCAAATACCTCTTTAAGAGGAGCTATTTCTCCTATTGGTTCTTACACAAGTTTAGGGTTTTATATCTCCAGATTAACAACAATTGATCCTCCGGAAGGCTCACCCAATGCTGATATCTTTGAAAGCTCTAATTATGGGTTTTACAGGTACCCTCAGATTTGGGATTATGGCATTAAATTTTCTTATGGCAGGAAATTTCCTTTAGCCAAAATAATTTTATTAGATGTTGGAGTAGAAACTAATTTAATTAGCAGGAGTTTAGTTGTTTCTGTTTTTGGCGATGAGTTCACTCAACTTGAAGGGGCCGGTTATGATCTTTTAATTAGAGACTATATGCATGGAATCTTTAAGATTTATGCCGGCATTCACTTTTTAGCATTTTAGAGAAATAAGCTTTTAGCGTTCATTTATTGTTAAAAATGAATTTCCCTGTTTAGTGTTGATTGTTTTTATAAGAAAAAGGGAGTGCTTACGGCCTCTCAACAACGTCATTGTAAACTTCAATATAAGATACGTGAGGGTATGCTTGAAGTATAAAAATCGTAAGGCATTAAAAATACTTTTGTAACCCTTGTTTATTTAAAAACAGTACATTTTCTCCCTGTGAAGTCTACAGTTGAAAGACACCTCTTGGCCACTCTTAGTGACTAAAAACGTTCTAACTTTTTTGGAAAAAAGTCTACAAAAAATATCGCAGGGGAATCCTTCCTTGATTTGTTATCTTATTGCGTACTAAAAATTTTAAATTTCATCTAAATACATTATATGCGATTTAGGTGAAATGTTATTTGTATTGAAAACCCCGATACTATGTCTGACTTTTTGCCCAAGCTTATTGTACAAAAAAATATAACACCCACGCTCTCAAAATGAGCGTGAGTATTATGTTTTCTTTATCTAATTATATAGATGGATATTTAATCCATATAAATAATTTTGGTTACTTTTCTGAAGTCAGGTGTTTTGAAGTAAATAAAATACATACCCGGTGCTAATCCATAAGAACGGAAATTGAATTCCAGGTCATATATACCCCATTCATGTACCATATTATCCGGCAGTAAATCCGCCATTAATTGGCCGGTAATATTAAACAACTTCATCTGAACTTCCATATTCTCCGGTAACTGATAGGCAATAGTTAAAACATCACTTGTTACTGTTGGAAAGGCTGTCATATTCGTATATGGCACTTCCAAAGGAACTTCAGGTATTGGCTCCGGGTCTGGTTCAGGGTCCGGAATTGGGTCCGGGTCAGGATCAGGAATTGGGTCCGGGTCAGGATCGGGGTCCGGGATTGGGTCCGGATCAACCGGAGGAACGATTTCTTTAAAATGTGCAATTATTGTGTCTCCCTCGGTAAAGTTTAAAACAATATTTGCGGTAGTATCATTTGGTAAAACTATATTATTATTTAATTCCCAGTAATCAAAAGTATAGTTCCCGGCAGGTAAAGCTTCCAGCAAATTATCAAGATTTCCAAAATAGGAAGCCATATAAGGAAACTGAAACAATGTTAATGTATTAAATTTAACAATCCCGGCTCCGGCAGGCTCAATGTCTACTACAACATCGTATGGACCAACCATATCATAACAATCTTCCATTCCCTGAGCCATATAATCACAGCGTGCCAGTATAAAACTCTTTAATGAGTTTACATTATTTTGCCAGCCATTATAGTTTCCACCCCAGCGATCAAATTGACCTTGCATTTCCGGCTCTATTCTATCTAATAATTCATCCAGCAAGTCAATCATATAATCACAAGAAAAAATAGTGTTCATCAAATCTGCATATCGAGATAGATAATACTGTCTGAAAACATCGCTTTCATCCAAAAGCTTATTCAAAATAAGGGAGTGTCCTTGTCCGCCTGGATTTGGTAATGCTTCAGCAAAACAAGGGTCAGCTGTAGGGCTTGTGTTGGGTATGCCGGTATAATTTATGTAATGCCCAAAAACAGCATCCATATCCCATAAAGTATACCTCCACCGTAGTTGCTCACCCGATGGATTCGTTCCTCTCCACCATTTTGTATTCCAGTTTAACCAGTCCATTGCAACTATATAGGTGTTGATGATTTTATGGTCGGCAAAACTTTTTAAATCTATTCTTGCCCTGACAAAATTATAGTTTGCCTCTACTGATAAATCATTATTTAAAGCAAAGTTTCTTACTAAATTCCAGTCGTCAAAAGCTGCCTGTCCACCGTAATTTGCCCAGGTTCCTCCCCAGGTTTTGAGGTAATAAACATCTTCCATTCTTTGTCCGTAGTAATACTCCGTAAAGTCTTTATCATCTATTTTTTCACGTGTTTCATATACTCCCCAATACTGACCGTTAACGTATAAAATTGCAGGCTCATAAGTTCGTTCATCTAAGTGTAAGTTTCCCCTTTGTGAAAGAGTTTGCACAAAAGCATCCCTTATGTGAGCCCCTCCCGATTCAAAGGGATAATTATCATTGGCTCCGGCCTTCCACATAACCCGCTGAAATTCTGTTCTCGATTTTCCGGCAAAGATCTTGTGATGTAATGCATTTCCATAACCGAAATCATCCCTTGAAATGAAATCCACCCCTCTTTGTCCATAAGACCAGCTGTCATTTCCATGCTTATTAAATTCACCGGTTACCTTTGTTTTGAACTCCATATCTTCAAAGTATTCAACACTTCCATGTGGTCTTATCTGAGTGCCTCCAAACAAAGTCAACAACCCGGTACCTGAAACTGAAACTACCGGAACGCTATGGCTTACATCAATAAAGTAAGTGTTGAATTCATATAATCCCGGTAAAATCTGATTGTCATTATGAAAAACACGTGCTTTAACAACAGTTGTAGAGTTTATCGTTAATGGACCATTATAAATATCTGAGGTTGGTGTCGGTTCAGTACCGTTTGTTGTATAACGAATAACTGCATTCGTTTCATTAGTAGTTATGTTTACGGTAACCGGCCCATTGTAAAACCCACCCTGCACATCAAATTCCGGAATTTCTGTATAGCGGTCATAAGCTACGGAACTATTATTTGAAGAACCAAAAGTAGGGTTGGTAAATACGCTCCAGGTAGAAGCTCCATCTGTAGTTCGCCCGTAGGAGTGATTTGTTAATGTAATATGATTATGAAGATTATAGCTTTCAAGAATATTACCTGACGGGTCTGCAAAAACAATAAATTCCGGATTTGCCTTTCGCTGAGATAACTTAAAGTTTGTATGTACCTGCCCGGCAGCAAATTCATCTTTTCGGGAAGCCCAAACTCTTAAATGACCATTTGCAGGAACGACAACTCCCTGTGGGAATTCCCACTTTGTTGGATTATTAATACGGTCACTTAAATGATACCCACTTATATCATAAGGGGTAGCAGATGCATTGTAAATTTCTATCCAATCTTCATATCTGCCGTAATTATCCTGGTATTGGTCAAAGTTTGAACAAGAAAATTCATTTATCATTACCTGCCCATTTAATGGCAAACTAAATATCACCAATGCTATAGAGGCAAACAAAAATGAAAAAAATACATTTTTAAACTCCATCATAAGAGACTCATTTATAGGTAAAAAACACATAAATATAATAAGTTAACACAACTTTATCAGTATTTTACATCTTTTTTTATGTATACCGTCTAAAATTAAATGTAAAAGTGCAACTGTTAGAATATTTTAATCTTAAGCTTTTAAATTATGTATTCTTGTTTATATTTGGGTATTAATTTTAAAAATCAAAATACCATGCTTAGAAAAGCTTTTTCAATCTTATTTTTAAGTGTTTTTTCATTAACATGCCTGCAGGCACAATCAACAGACACTTTATTTTACGATGGGTTTGATAATCCATCGAATTGGAACCTTACCGGAAGCACTCCAAACAGTAATGTTTGGGTCATTAACAGTGTTTATCAGGGTGGACAGATAAGTGGAATTATAAACATACCCAATGTTCCTTCTCAACCTGCCACCATTCAAAATCCAAACACAAACTATTTACATCCGGCTAATACAAGTTTAGCAGCTCCTTCCGGAATAAACAATGCAAATTACTTTCTCGGACTTGGAGGAAATTCAATTGATGCCAGAAATTTGGTTTCTATAAATACTGAAAACTATCAGGATGTAACTGTTTCTTTTTACCGTACCGGTGGCCTTAACGGACTTTCTCTTATATATAGTACTGACGGTGGAGGAACATGGTTGGTCGCCGCTGATTTAACCGGCTCACCGGCAAACTGGACACAGGAAACTCATCAGCTGGCAGTTTTTGACGGACATCAGCAACTGAGAATCGGTTTTCGTTTCAATGATGGCGCTGCGGGCGATCCGGCTCCTTCACATTATCACAGTATAGATGAAGTTAGGGTTACAGGTGTACCGGCTGCTCCACCTGTAGTTATTGAAGCAGAATCAGATAATTTAACATATTGTACCGGAGACACGATTACCGTGAGTTATACAGTAACCGGCGATATAGACCCGGGAAATACCTTTACGGCAGAACTTTCAGATGCAAATGGTGATTTTACAAATCCTCTTGTGTTAGGTACGCAAACAGGCACAACGGATGGCGTTATCGTGGGTGTAATTCCCGAAAGCATTCCTCCGGGAACTTCTTACAGAGTTCGTGTAAATAGCAGCCAACCTCCTGTTGAAGGAATGGAAAGCTTGCAGGATATAACGATAAATATTTCTCCAAAAGTAAACCTGACACCATCTCAAACGGTAGTTTGCCCGGGCGATACGGTAGTTTTAAGTTCCGGTGGCGCTGCTACATATTCATGGACACCAACCACTGATGTTTTTCCTGATAGCGGAAATGAAGTGCAGGCTGTTATAAACCAATCTACCGGCTTTGAAGTTGTCGGCACTTCAGCAGAAGGTTGTACAGATAATGCCTCGGCTACTATCAACATACATAATTTGCCTCCACAGCCGGAAATTAGCCAAAACAGCAATACTCTTAGCGTGAATAATCCGGATGGCGCAGACGTACAATGGTATTTTGATGGTGAGCCAATTAGCGGAGCAAATCAGGATGATTATGATGCAGAAGCATTTGGACTTTATCAGGTTGTGATAACTACAAGTGACGGATGTGTTCTGGTTTCTGATGAATTTAATTATTTCACTATCTCCGTGCAGGAAGTTATTTCATCAAACATAAATGTTTACCCTAATCCGGTACAAAATCAATTAAATATTTCCTGGATTGAAAATGATGTTACTTCTGTCCATTTGATTAACATGAAAGGGCAATATGTATATTCAAATACTGAAATTTCAGGAGGCAATAGTCTTGAAATTCAAACCCGTGACTGGCCGGCTTCAGTATATTTTTTACATATACAGTTGAAAGACGGTAAAACTCTTCAGGAAAAAATCATCGTTCAGTAAGCAGGTTTAACCTCTAAGAAATAAAATGCATAGGCAGGGTCGTTTTTATACTTTTTTAAAACGGCTCTGCCTTTTTTAATCTCAAGCGCATTTGAAAAATAAGGCGCATTTAAAACCAGACTGTGATATTCTCCATTTTCTCCGCAGGGATCCACGTTTTCAGGTATACGCTGCCTGAAAGTTTCATTCAGATGTTGACCTAAAAATTCTTTTCCTAATAATTGGCTATTTGTGCAGATGACTAAAGCATCAAAACGCTTGTCTATAAATTCTTTTAATAGTTCGCCGGTTGGTTTATTCCAAAGCGGGAAATAAATCTCCATACCGCTACCTTCAAACAATTTTTCCCGATAATCTCTGAGATCCTGTAAAAATATATCCCCAAATGCTACTACTTCAATACCCTTAGTCAAAAGACTTTCTGAAAAGTCTGAAAAAACCTGCTCATAAATAGCATTATCGACTTCACCCGGCAAAATCATTTTTTCCAGTTTTATTCCGCAGAGTTCTGCCTGCTTTTCAATCAACTCAAGCCTGACTCCATGCATGCTGACTCTGTTCGTTTCGCTATTTATAGTTGTCGCCAGACACTGAACTTCAATACTTTCATCCCTTAACAAATATTCAAGTGCAAGCGCACTATCTTTTCCTCCACTCCAAAATAAGCAACATTTTTTTCTTTTCATTTTAGCTTTTTCGATTTACGATTGTAGTAAAAAAACAGTTGGCTTTTTGTGAATATCCGGCAATTCTGTTTTTCTCCAGTCTTGAACTGTCATAGTTCTAACATACTCATCTTCACAACTCAAGTTAGAGGCAACACATAAAAAAGTTGAAGGGTTTAATGTTTTTAAAATGAAAGCTAAAAATTTAATGTTCCTGTAAGGCGTTTCCATAAACAACTGCGTTTGATTTTTAGCTTTTGATTCATTTTCCAAATATTTCAGGCTTTTTATTTTCTCATTTTCCTGAACCGGCAGATACCCGTGAAAGGCAAATTGCTGACCATTCAGACCGGAAGCCATTAAAGCCAATAAAAACGATGAGGGCCCTGTAAAAGGCTTAACCTGATAACCTTTTTTATGTGCCATTGCCACCACCAAAGCCCCCGGATCACCAACAGCAGGACAACCGGATTCAGATAAAATCCCCACATCATTTCCCTGCTCAAGCGCTTTTAACATCAATGGAATTTCTTGTTCACGGCTATGCTTATTTAACAAACTCATTTGGGTTTCTTCCAAAGGAAAATTCCGGTCAAGTGCTTTTAGAAATCTACGTGCCGTGCGTTCATTTTCTACAATAAAATTCCGGCATTCCAGGATTTCCATTTTAACCCCCTCCGGTATGGAATAATTAATTTCTCCTCCGATAGTACAGGGAAAAAGCTTTAAACTTGCTTTTGGCAATTGGCTCATTTTTATTTATTTTTTGGAAGTATATGAATTTTTATCTTTTTTGCAATCATACATTTGCTACAATTTTAAGAGAATAAACTTAATTTCGCAGTATGATTTCACTGAAAGATATTAAAGAACGAATACTGTTTGAAGATGATTCACTCATAATTCTCAACAAACCGGCCGGCATTTCTGTCGCCGGAGGAAACAGCGCTGAAACACATTTGCTGGGCATTCTTCAGAAACTGAAAAAAAGTGACTTATTCCTTTGCCATAGAATTGATAAAGAAACGACCGGCTGTTTAGTTTTTGCCAAAGACAAAGAAATTTTCAAAAAAGTTTACAGCCAGTTCAGTAATCACAAAGTAAATAAGGTCTATCAAGCTCTACTTACCGGAGTATATCCGGAAAGACCAAAAATAATTGAGCTTTCATTAAGAGAAACCTCTACGAAAACACTTATTGATAAAGAAGGGAAGTTTGCACATACTGAAATTATTCCTTTATTCTCCTTTGGGCAACATTTTACTCTATGCGCTTGCAAACCATTGACAGGAAGACGGCATCAAATTAGAATACACGCAGCTCATGACGGACATCCATTGGCAGGTGATGAACTCTACGGCGGGAAGCCCGTTTTTCTTTCGCATTATGACAAAAAATTTAATTTAGGCAAGTTCGAAGAAGAAAAACCGATTAGTGGAAATGGTTTTTTACTCCATGCTCATACTATAGAATTTTTGCATCCGGAAACCGGAGAGCACTTTAGTGTCAATGCTCCCTTACCAAAACAATTTAATGCTTGCCTGACTCAATTAGAGAAAAAAATAGGCAAAAGAGCTTATCCTAAGTTTGAAAATTAAGGCAACAGTCTGCCATACATTCTCGGAAATGGAATTGTTTCTCTTACGTGATGCAATCCACATATCCAGGCAACAAAGCGTTCAAGACCCATACCAAAACCTGCATGAGGAACCGACCCGTAACGTCTTAAATCCAGATACCATTCAAATGCTTCTAAAGGCAGCTTATGCTTGTGAATTTGTTCAATGAGATAATCCTTATCCGTTTCCCTTTCGCCACCACCAATGATTTCTCCGAAACCTTCGGGAGCTAATAAGTCAACCCCTTTCACCAGGTCAGGATTGTTTTCGTCCTGTTTCATGTAAAAAGCTTTAATTGCTTTAGGCCAGTTGTAAACCATCACCGGCGCATCAAATAATCTGGTTAAAACCGTTTCATCTGAGCCTCCGAAATCATTGCCATGCTGAAAATTACGTGCCGATTCAATCCAGTGCGGAATGTTTTGTGAGCGCTCCTGCAAATCTTTTGCTTCTGCTTTCAGCTTTCCAATTTTGTTTAAATTGAAGTTGCGCTCACCTTTTTTAATACCGGCTTGTTTTATTTTTTCTTCTCTCTCAGCAATCTCGGCTTTAATTGCCACTATCTGTTCATTGATGTTTTTCAAATCCGTTTCCAGCGTTTCAATTGAAGTTAATCCTTTAACCTTCATCTCACCACGAAGAATTTTAACGGCATCGTCATAGGGTATTCTGGGAAATTCTTTTTTTACGTTTTTCAGGCTTTCTGTATCCCTTTCTATCAAAGCCAGTTCAGCTTCTGATTTTGAAAGAACTTCCGTTACCACGTGTCTCACAAAAGATTCAATCAAATCCATGTTCATGTTCAAATCATAAAATGCCATTTCGGGCTCTATCATCCAAAATTCTGACAAATGACGTCTGGTTTTCGATTTTTCGGCTCTGAAAGTAGGACCAAAAGTATAAATTTTACCTTGTGCAAGCGCCATGGCTTCACCATACAGCTGACCGGATTGAGAAAGGTATGCCGTATCTCCGTAAAAATCGGTTTCAAACAATGTACTTGTTCCTTCACAGGCATTCCCGGTAAATAAAGGCGCATCCATCTGAATGAATCCGTTTTGTTGAAAAAAACCGTGTACAGACTGTATAATGGTGTTCCGGATGCGCATAATTGCCCATTGCCTTCTTGACCTCAACCACAAATGCCTTTTATCCATTAGAAAATCAATACCATGCTCTTTCTTAGCAATCGGGTATTCTTCCCCTATATGATAAATTTCCAAATGATTTACCTGTAATTCAACACCACCTTCCTGGCGTTCATCTGCTACCACCTTTCCCTTTAAGGATACGGCACTTTCCAACGTAAGCTTATTGGCATTTTCAAAAACTTCTGCAGTAACCTCCTCAGCAGAGACAACCGCCTGCACAAATCCACTTCCGTCTCTTAAAATTATAAATTCAAGGCCTTTGCTGCTTCTTTTGTTTGAAACCCAACCTTTTAACTCAACTTCTTCTCCTATCTTTGCCTTTAAGCTTTTAATATAATCGTGTGCCACAAAAAATTTTTTAAAATTAATTAAATATGAAAAGTCTACTTAGATTCAAGTTTGCAAAAATAATTATAATTTTGCTTAATTGAGGAATGTTAGAATATAATTGAAAAGAGATGTTAAATCAAAAATTACAACAGAAGCTACAACAGAAATTATCCCCGCAGCAAATTCAGTTGATGAAGCTGTTACAAATACCTACTATACATCTTGAACAACGTATAAAAGAGGAACTTGAAACAAACCCTGCTCTTGATGAAGGAAATGAGTATGATGACGAGGAGGATAGCACTTTTGATGAGCTGAGTCGTGATAAGGAAGAAAATAATACCGATGAAAAAGAAGAGTTTGATTTTTCAGACTATATCGATGACGATATCCCGGATTATAAAACCCGCGACTACAACTATACCAATGATGAAGAGGACAAAACTATGCCCGTTACTGTTTCTCAATCCTTTCATGAACATTTGGAAAGTCAGGTTGGCATGTTAAACCTAAATGAGCAGGAAGAAAAAATTGCCAGACAACTTATTGGAAGCATAGACGATGACGGCTATTTACGAAGAGAGATTGATGCGATTTCTGACGATTTGGCTTTTTCTCAAAATGTTATGGTTGAAGAAAATGAAATTCGCTTAGTGCTGGATAAAATTCAACAAATGGACCCTCCGGGTGTAGGCGCTACAAATTTACAGGAGTGTTTGCAAATACAACTTGAAAAAATTGACAGAGAGGACAGTGAGTTTGAGGTTGCCCTAAGAATTATAGAAGATCACTTTGATTCTTTTACCAAAAAACATTACGAAAAAATTCAAAAAAGCATGAGTATCTCTGAGTCTGAGCTTAGAAATGCTTTAGAAATTATCCTCAAGCTAAATCCCAAGCCGGGAAGTGCCTTTAACAGCGCCGGGAAAAGCCAGCAATACATAACCCCGGACTTTATAATTACAAATCAGGCAGGGGAGCTTATTCTCCAACTGAATCAAAGAAATTCGCCTGAGCTTAGGATTAACAAAAGCTACCGCGAAATGCTTGAGAATTTTAGTGTAAAGAAAAAAAGCAATAAGTCTGAAAAAGATACCGTGCAGTTTATAAAGCAAAAAATAGATTCAGCCAAGTGGTTTATAGATGCTATCAATCAAAGAAAAAACACTTTAGAAATTACTATGCGTGCAATTATGCAGTTTCAATATGAATTCTTTATCAGCGGGGATGAAACCAAATTAAAGCCCATGATTTTGAAAAACATAGCTGACATTACCAAAATGGATATTTCTACTGTTTCAAGGGTAGCAAACAGTAAATATGTGCAAACAGAATTTGGAATTTTTCAATTGAAATACTTCTTTTCTGAATCATTACAAACTGATGACGGAGAGGAAGTTTCTACCCGGGAAGTGAAAAAAATCCTCAGCGACCTGATTGAAGCGGAAAACAAGAAAAAACCCCTTTCAGATCAAAACTTAATGGAATTGTTGAAAGAAAAAGGGTATAATATTGCGCGTAGAACCGTAGCAAAATACAGAGAGCAGCTGCATATTCCGGTAGCTCGCTTGAGAAAAAGTCTGTAACTTTAAATAAAATTGTATTTATGCGCTACTTAGCAAATGCTGTAAGCATCGTTTTTCATCCTTTCTTTTTGCCTACATATGCATTGTTGTTGTTGTTTGCAATAAACCCCTTTTTGTTTTCAGATGATACCGGTGGACTTCAGGCAAGATTGATTATGATAGTAATGATAAATACTTTCATTTTTCCATTTATCGCCATACTGATAATGAAACAAATTGGTTTTGTCAGTTCCACGGAATTAGACAGCCGGGAGGAAAGAATACTACCCTATATAGCTGCTTGCCTGTTTTATTTTTGGTGTTATATGTCCATAAAAAGTTTACCCATCAACTTTGTAGCCTCTCAGCTAATGCTTGGAGCTACAATCTCTGTTTTTGCTACCTTTTTCTTTAATTTATTTTTTAAAATCAGCGCCCATTCAGCTGCTATGGGAAATCTATTAGCATTGATAATACTTGTATACCCGCTCTCCGTTTATAATCTGAATGCTTTAATTTTTGTGATAATTTTCTTGGGGGCTGTTGTCGCTACTGCCAGATATTTTTTAAACAAACACACCCTTGTTCAATTGGCAAGCGGTTACATTGTTGGATTTATTTCCCAATGGATAGCCTTTACTTTTTTTTAAAAAAAGAGCCAATGCCAGCGAAGCTTGTCTTGTGAGTTATATTCCAAAGCCGGGGCCGGTAGTTTTACGATATTAAGCACTTCCAGCAAAACATCCAATACTTTTGAATTCGTTTCTATTCTGCTGAAATCTATATCGGGCGATAAATAATACTTTCGAACCCGGGGGATATGACTGTAATCCATGATCATTTCCGGAGGGCAATCAGAAATATCTGCTGAGTTATTCAGTCCGCACCAAACATTTTCAAAACCTCCGTACATGCCCCCTGCACCATACCCGACAGCCATATTTAACCAGGCAGGCAGCCAGTCCGGTTTTTCGTTTAAAAAAGATGCCGGATTTACAGACAGCCAGCCTGTAATGGCATTGTAATCTTTTAAAACCATTTCGTGTAAACCCGTGCCATACAAATATTCTGCCCGCTCAGTCAGTTTATCCGGATAGTTTTGAGGAAAAGCAGATAATTTGATGCTTATTCTTTGCTCCTGCCAGGCCAACTCTTGAGCTATAACAATTCCGGAGCCCAGCATATTAGCACCAAAATCGCTAATAGAAAAACCCCATTCAGCTGAAAATCCGTCCAAAATCTCAACTGCCGATAACAAAAATGTACCTGTCAGTCCCCCAATCCAAATCGCTTTTTTCTCCTCTAATCCGGTCCAGCGATACAATCCTGTACCGAACCTGCTCATATAATATGAATTATAAACATGGCCTACCTTGTCCATTTGAAGCCACTCACGACTATCATCAAAGAATTGAAAGGAAGTTCTTTCATAGTCCTTATACCACAATTCATTCAATCCGATAAGTGTAATGCCCCAGGTACCTACAAGTCCTCCACTCACACCCCAAAGCCTGCCCCTGTTCAACTCTGTGGCTCGTTCCAAAAAGGAATATTCAGGGACTTCTTCAGCGAAGTCTATTTCAACATCAAATTCTATATTACCGGGAGTGTAGGCATGCGTTTTAAAAGAAAAAAACTCATGAGAAATTAACGTAAAAATAAGTATGAATACCCGTATTAACATTAATCTAAAATAGTTGCTTTTACCGCTTTTAGCATTTTCTGAACTTCCTCTGCATCTTTACCTTCTGCATAAACTCTCAGGACCGGCTCCGTTCCGGAAGGTCTAATCATAATTGTGCGATCGTTTCCGAGATAAAACTTAAAGCCATCGGTTTTTTCAATTTTCTCTACTTTGTACTCTCCAAAAGCCTGATACTTATCATTTTTGCAAAAATCAATGATTGATTGTTTCTCGGAATCTTTAAGCCTTAAGTCATTTCGTTCATATGAGAAAGGACCTACAATGCTATACACTTCATCAATTAAGTCAATCAGGGTTTTCCCTGTTTTAGCCATAAATTCCAATAAAACTATTCCATCCCAGATGCCGTCTCTTTCCGGTATATGTCCTTTTACGGCTATTCCTCCGGACTCTTCGCCACCTACTAAGGTGTCTTCCTTCATCATAATTTCGCAGATATGCTTAAATCCAATTTTTGTCACTTCATACTCAAGTCCGTAGTGCTCACAAAGTTTTTTTACTTTATTACTGACAGAAAATGCAATAACAACTTTGCCGGTCATCTTTTTGTATTTTACCAGATAATGAATCAACAGTAAAATTACATGGTGCGAATCAACGTATTTTCCCTGATTGTCAAACAAAGCAATTCTGTCAGCATCTCCATCCACAGCTAAGCCTAAATCTATATCTCCGGAGCGCTTAATTGTCTCAGAAAGTTCTGTTAAGTTTTTTGCTAAGGGTTCGGGAGCAACTCCGTTAAATAAGGGATTATGCACACAGTTTAGCAAAACAGAATCCGGTAATACTGCCGGAATTACATTTTGGCCTGAACCATACATAGCATCATAAGCAATCGTTAATCCGGATTTTTTAATCATTTCAAAATCAAAATTTCCTACTAATTCATCTATATACATTTTCTCCAAATCAACATATTCAAAGAGGCCGTCCTTTTTACAATCTTCAAGGTTTAAATCAGGAACTTCCGCTTTTTCGGGTATCAGTGCTTCTACCTCGTCAATTTCAGACTGCAAAGCCGGTCCGCCAAATGGAGATTTGATTTTATATCCGTTATACAAAGGAGGATTGTGGCTGGCAGTAATGATGATACCCAATCCTGTATTTAGTTTTTTAGCTGCCAGTGAAATCATGGGAGTAGAAACAAAGCCGTCAGACATTTTTACTTTGATACCCTTGCTGCAATAAACTTTTGCACAGGCCTCAGCAAACATCACTCCGCCAAAACGGCAATCATAGCCCAGTACGATTTCCTTCTTTTTATTATTTTTCAAAACCCAGTCGGCAGTTGCCTCAGCAACTCTTGCCAGGTTATCAATGGTGTATTCTTTTGCTATAATTGCCCGCCATCCGTCTGTACCAAACTTTATCTTTGTCATATCATATATTTTTATGCGGGCAAAGTTAGAATATTCTTTTTATTCCTCACAAATCTGTTTTATTTAAAATTTATTTCTGCCTTTTTCCCGGCAGATGCAGCTTTACATTTGGTTAAAATTTGAAATGCGAAATGCTTTGTAAACCTGATTTTGAGCAAACCCTCTTTACTTTTTTAAATTTTTTTTCAGCGAATTAGGTACTGAATTAAGTAAAGGTTAACTTATCTTTACGCCACTAAACTTTTGAAATGCGCGCTTATACGGACAGTTACAGACATAAAGGATTGAGGAAACGGCTGCTGAAAGAATTGAGAGAAAAAGGAATTACCGACGAGACTCTGCTGGAAGCTATGAATAATTTGCCAAGACATTATTTCTTTGACAATGCCTTTATGGAAAGTGCTTATGAGGATAAGGCATTTCCGATTGGAGAAGGACAAACGATTTCACAACCCTTTACGGTAGCATATCAAACTCAGCTATTGCAGATTAAGCCCAATGAAAAAGTACTTGAAATAGGAACCGGCTCCGGTTATCAGGCCTGTATATTAGCAGAAATGAATGCCCGTGTATACACTATTGAGAGGCAGAGAAAGTTATTTGAACATACCCGCGAACTTTTACCCAAGATCGGATATTCCAATATAAAACTATTTTTTGGAGACGGATATGCCGGACTGCCGGCTTTTAGCCCTTTTAAGAAAATTTTAGTGACTGCAGCAGCTCCTGAAATACCTCAACCCTTATTAGATCAGCTGGATATTGGCGGGATGATGGTTATTCCGGTAGATGAAAATGAAAATGTTCAGCGAATGCTGAGAATTACAAAAATAGATACCGAGGATTTTGATAAAGAAGAATTTGATACTTTTCGCTTTGTTCCATTACTAAAAGGAAAGCAATTTTAATATCGCTTCATTTCGCGATCCATTTCTTTTTTAATGTCTCTTTCCTTTATAGTACTTCGCTTGTCATGTACTTTTTTTCCTTTTGCTAAAGCCACCACAAGCTTTGCCCACCCCCTTTCTGAAAGAAATAATTTCACCGGTACAACCGTGAGGCCTTTTTCCTTTACTTTATCATGAAATTTTGACAATTCTTTCTTTTTTAAAAGAAGTTTTCGCTCTCTGATGGGGTCGTGATTATGTATGTTCCCGAACTTGTATTCAGAAATATGCATGTTCTTAATCCATAAGTTTCCGTTATTATCAAAATAGCAGTAGGCTTCATTTATCGTTGCCTTTCCCTCTCTTACAGACTTTATTTCAGTGCCGGTGAGTATAATTCCTGCCGTTATTTTTTCGACCAGTTCATAATCAAAGCCGGCCCTTTTATTCCTGATATTAATATTTTGATTAGCCATTTTATTGTTTATTGCGCCTTCAAGTGCTCAAAATGTTGATTAATTTTTTGCTTTTTTAAAATTTTTTGTCCCTGCACACCTTTTGCAATCAAACGCTTTCCTACATAAGCTTCAAATGTACAAATGAGTTCATTCCCTTTTATGGTATCAACTTCGGCAGTGAATGAAACACTTTCTCCTATAAATGCCGGTGCCGAATGCTCAATATTCAATTTAGTACCTATACCTTCCTCATCTTCCTTTTTGCAATCTATTACAAATAAGCGGCAACACCATTCTGCATCTCTTGCAAGTGCAAAAGTGGCATACACATCATGTACTCTTCCTGACTCAAAAGCAGCCACATCTTCCGGCTTTACTTTTTTGACAAATGTTTTTTTATCCCCTTTTTTAAGCTTTTCAAACATAAGGTTTTGGTAGTGGTACTCCACAAATTTAGAAACAATTAAAGACTTCGAGGACGAAAAAAGAATTTCTGTGTATATTCGAACTTTACATAGTCTTAAGCTGTTCGGTGAATGTTAATATTTTTGTTTCACATGCCATAAACCCCAAAGCTTTTGGAAGAAAAAAAGACGACACTTGTACTTGGAGCCTCAGAAAACCCTTCCAGATATAGCTATCTGGCAATTGAAAGGTTGTTAAATGCCGGCATTGAGGTAGTGGCCGTCGGAGCTAAAAAAGGGAATGTTCATCAGCATGAAATTAACGATAAAATACCCTTTGACAGGGAGATACATACGATAAGCATGTATTTATCTGCCAAAAATCAGCAAGCTTATTTTGATGATATTTTAAAGTTAAAGCCAAAAAGAATCATTTTTAATCCCGGTGCAGAAAATCGTTTATTAGAAAAGACTGCTACAGAAAACCAAATAGAGGTTTTACATGCCTGCACTTTAGTGATGCTATCCACAGATACTTTTTGATACTATAATTTTAACTTGTTTCGACTCCGCTCAATACAAGTTGCTCAGGCTGCGGCGATGCCAACCGGAGAGAGCTCTCACAACATTTTCCATCATAATTTTTAAATTAAAAATACATTCTAACCCTTTTATTAAATAAGCAAACCCTTCACCCTAACTGTCATGCTGACGACAGGAAGCATCTCCGGATTAATTGGGAGACTTTTCTCTATATTCAAAATGACAACCGTAGTTAGCTCCCCCCACATTATCAATTTTCAATTATCCATTAACCATTTCTAACTCTTTCTATTCAGGAGATTATTACACGCGACTTAGGAGCATGTACAAAATCCAATATTTACGGTAGTCGCGCTCATAATGACGGAAGTTTTTTAGGTTTTCCTTTTTATGAGCGGGCTAATAAAACTGCTGCCTTTGAATTTTTGAATTCTTGGGACTTGGGCTTCTTGAAATTTGGTCTCTTGGGCATTGCGCAAGCACTTCCCACCCTGTCTACTCCTTAACCAACTTCCCCCGGGCAATAACCTCATGCTTACTGACTACTTTGTAAAAATAAATACCCGCTTGTAGCATGGGTTTGTCCAATCTATACGTTAAAGTCTCCTGATTGTCTGCCTTGGTTTTTAGTTCTTTAACAACTTTTCCCTGTATGTCATATATACGGCAAATGGCATCATGAGCCGGACGACCGTCTAATGCGACTTCTATCACAGCCTGCCCGCTAAACGGATTCGGATAGACTTTGGACTGCAAATATTGCGGTGAGATGTCTATAACCCCTACTGTATCTGATGTATCTATATGGCAACCCGGCTCCAGACAACCCATGCTGTCAAGTTTTACTAACCAGATGTCCTGATCATTATAGACAGTATGACCGGTGAGGATAAATCCATTATCCGGTGTTGGCTTTACATCATAAAAATAGGCATGTATTGGATACAGCGGGCTTTCTTCATATTTGTAGCGCCTCGTCCAGAGAATATTTCCGTTTGCATCCATACGGGCAATCCAACCCCCTAAAATTTGCGGGCTCATATCCATGTTTTTATAGGTGCCGGCTATAACGATATCCCCATTTGACAGTTCCCTTATACTTCGCACATCATGTTCCTCATATTCGTCAAAGGGAAGCATTTTTGTCCAGACAGAATCACCTTCAGATGTTAATCTTCTTAATCTGGTAAGGCCGGCAAAAACAGTATTTCCCGGACGAACAATTTGACTAAATACAATATCATTATTTTCCAAGACAATTATATTATAAAGAGAACTTGTAGAATAATTTTCATCTTCAAATATTTTGTCCCACAAGATATTCCCTAAAGAATCTATTTTTATCAGCCAACCTTTTTCTTCATTATAAGTACACCCTAAATAAAGATTGCCATTTGAGCCTAATTGAATAGATCCACCGGCATTGTAAGTAAAATTTGTTCCATAAATATTTTGCCACATGAAGTTACCAAGACTATCAACTTTTACCAGAAAAACATTGTCTCCCCCTGACTTAGTTCTTCCGATTGCAGCATATCCGCCATCATGTGTTTTTATAACATCCTGACCAATAGTCCAAAAACCCGGTATTCCAATGGTATTTATAAAAACAGTATCACCTAAGGCATCAAATTTTGATAGAAATACCTGACTAGCACTTCCGTCTTTATACTGAATACTACCACCTACAATAAACTCATTCTGTTCATTCATTTCCCAGGAACTGTTTCCGGGATATAAATTTACATCCGGATTTCCATGCGTATTTACCCATTCAACTTCTCCTTCAAGATTCGTTTTGGTAATAGCAGTTAATATATGATATTCTGGTGTATCTAAAGAGGTATTTCCACAAATATAATACCCATCTTCAGTTGCAAATACATTCCATCCAATTTCTAAACCACCAACATCAATGGCTTTGCTGAAGGTAATTTGTTGCGCATTACACATAAAAAAAAGGCTTATCATTAAATAGACGGCTACTATACTTTTCATATGAGTTGTGTTTTAATTAAGTATTCAAATATAATCATTTTATAATTCAGATTAAAAGCCGATGTCAGATACCCCCACACATTTTCCATTATCCATTTTCCATTCTTCTCCCTTGGGACTTGGGCTTCTTGAAATTTGGGCTCTTGGGCCTTGCGCAAGCACTTCCCACCCGGCCTACTCCTTATTTTATCCGGTTAAATAAGATAAAGTTTGCTAATTGATATAAGGAAGCTTGCGGGTTTCTTATATGTATATAAATCAAAAGTAATAAAATTTGGCCATATTTTCATATCCAACTTTTGTGTCGCACAAGTAAAGTTGTTGAGCAGTCATCTGATGAATAATTTATTTAACGGTAATATAATACTGTATCAACAGAAGAAGCAGAAAGCTGAAATATCAACTATTTTTATGCAGAGAAAAACTTTTTACATACAAGTTAAAATTTAATTTGTATATTTATTCAATTAATTATAGGGATTATAGCTTGCCAAAATAGACCATTTATCCCGGATTTAAGGCCAGTTGCCTGATAGATAAGGTTAAAAAATATAAGAAGTTTCTATAAGGCTTGTTCGCTTTTATTAAAGGAAAAATTTTCAGTAATGAGAAAGGGATTATTTTATACTAAGCTTTTTACCAAATTTTTAATGGTATTTGTACTGATACTACTATCAAATACCTCTTTATGTTCTCAAAACTGTTGGCAGAATTTCTACCCAATAATCTCCGGATTTACTAATTCATTTAAATATAGTAAGATTTTCCCGCATTCAAACGGGTTTTATGTTTATGAATTGGGCTCCGCATTTTCGAATGGTTATCAAAACAGGTATTTGTACAGTTTTGACGAATATGGGAATCTGGTTTTTAAAAAATATATATCTAACAACACAACAAATGTAACAGGAAATAACATATCTGTTGCTGAAGATGGTGCATTTTTCTCAGCAACCACAAAATTAAATGGGATAGATTTTGTTGCACAGAACGGCGATACCGTTGAATATAAAAATCTTATTCTCCGGAAATATAATCAACAGGGAATTTCTACCTCTAATGAATGGGAGTTTATTTATTTTGATAACCAAAACTATATAGGGGGAGAGCTTTTTGTAAAAGAGTTGGACAATGGAGATATTTTAGGGGCATTTTCTATTTGTGACATCACTTTACTTCCGGACTCTTGTTTTGCTACTCATACCCGTCTGATTCGCTTAACAAGCGATGGGAATCTTGTCTTTATAAATGATTATGAAGATTTTGTCTTTACTGGAATTGTTGGACTGGATGATGGAAGCTATCTAGTGTCTGCTTATGATCGCCAATCCACATTAAGCGGTAGTTTGCATTTATTAAAATTAAATAATAACGGAGATACACTGTGGTCAGTTGATTATAATGAAAATGCTAATTTTCTTAGCTCTATTCATAAAACAAGCGATAATCATATTTTACTGCAAAGTTTAGGCAGATTATTGAAAATTGATTTAGACGGAGATACTGTCTTCACAATAGGACCGGGTGCATCCTATCAAAATGTACAGGCTATTGAAAATGGTCAATTTGTCGGACTAACCTCAACAGGTCATGGTAATCAATTTAGATTAGGACTACAGAAATTTGATGCAAATGGACAGTTGATTGATGAGCTTACATTACCAAATGATTCACTTTCCGGTCCTTTAGGTGATGCTCAAAGTAGATTTTTTAGACACGATTTAAAGATTACCGATGATGGCAGGTATTATATTTCTGCTTTTCGTCAAAACAACTCTAGTGGCCCTCAGGGACTTTTTGTAATGTCTATGGATGGGATGCAAACTTGTCCGGAACCAATAAGCGAAGAAGAGAATATCGGAAAACCGAATTGTATGTTTTTAGATGCCGGAAATGTAAAAGCAAGCTTATGTACCGATGGTTTGCTTTTTTCTCCGATTTATGATGGTGGTTATTTTACACCCTCTGATAGCATAACATCAACAATTTTTACTTCTAATTTTTGGATGGGCGGTGTAGATGCCAATACAGACAGTCTGCATGTTTCGCAAAAAGTATACAATATTAACGGACAATACTGGCCCGGACAAAGAAGCGAAAATAATATATTAAGTCCCGCTGAATCTAATCTATGGGATAAAGTTTGGCAGGTTCGCCATACAGATGTAGTCAATCACATCAATGATTTTCTTCAAAATGGCCAAATTGACAATCCGAATCCATTCATTTTTGAATGGCCGGGTAAGGGAAATATACACGCAATTGGAAATAATGGAAACCCTTTATTGGTAGATAATGAAGCGGCTCCTTTTGTAGATTTAAATGGCAATGGAATTTATGAGCCTCACTTAGGCGAATATCCGGCAATTAAAGGTTGTCAAATGCATTGGTTTGTAGTGAATGATTATTTGCATGACGAGTACCTATATTACAATAATTGGTCAGCGGGAGATAAAGTTGGAGCAGACATACAGGTTTCAGCTTATGCTTTTTCCGATGCAGATGACCCGGAATTATACAATTCAATTATTACAGAGTTTAAAGTTATCAACCGCTCAGGTCGGGATTATGAAGACTTTTATTTTGGCAATTTTATTGACTTTGAAATAGGGTGTTTTAATACGGATTATATGGGTTCAAATATTCCAACACATACCTTTTATGGTTACTCCGCAACAGAAACAGATCCGGATTGTTCAACACCGGGCTATGGTCAGCACCCTCCCGTACAAACAGCCACTTTTTTAAATCACTCAATGTCAAGTTTTAGGTTATATACTTCATCTTTTAGCCCACCACATGCCCAACCATCAACAAAAGAACATTTTTATAATTTTCTATTAGGCCTATGGACTGATGGTTCCCCTATTACTGAAGGTGCACCCGGGATAGGCGGCACCGTACCCACAAAATATATGTTTTCAGGTAATCCGGCAAACCCGCAAGAATGGAGTGAGTGCTCTGAGAATATTACTCCGGGCGATCGTAAAGGCTTTGCCAGTACCGGACCATTTTCATTACCTCAAAATGCCTCACTGGAGATTAAGATGTTATATACCACTCACTATCAGGAAGACTTAGGGGGTTGTTTTGATTTTGATGCAAAAGTAAAGCCGGTGGTTGAGGATTTAAGAAACAGCTTTCCAAATTATGTAGAATGCATAAATGAAGGTGCAATTCCTGAAATACCTGATTCAATGATAATTTATGATATAGAAGAAGTGCTGCACGACTCTTTGTTTATAAATCTGTATCCTAATCCCTCAACAGGTCAATTTATACTTGAGCTTCATTTTGAAGAAAATACAGATTTTCAAATAAAGGTTTACAATGCTTTAGGCCAGAAAGTCTATCGTTCCGAAAACCTATTCACTTTTGCAAATCAAGTCGTTAAAGAGGAAATTGACATTGGGTACACCAAAGGGGTTTATTTTTTACAACTGATTATGGGCGGTGAAAAGCTACATAAAAGATTAGTTGTTCAGTAATGAAAGCTGAACTGGTTTTTCTTTCACTTCCCCATAGCGCCTTTTAAAAAAAGGTATTAAAATATTTTTATCCTATGATGACTAATAATCCCATCGGCCAATTCAATTTGAATAAAAAACACCCCTGATTTTCCACTGAAATCAACTTCCATCTGAGCTTGTTCGGTAATATTTTTACGGTAAACTACTTGCCCGACACTATTATATATTTTAATTTTTCCGGAAGATTGAATCTCCTTTAAATCAATAAAAAACTTAGCCGTTGCCGGATTTGGGTAAATAAGAATGCGGTTTTCACTTATATCAAAATCCTTAGTGCTGATTAGCATATATGGAATACATTCTGATACTTCTGTACAACCATCTTTGGTAATTTCAACCGCATAATTTCCATTATCCATTGGTAAGAATGATTGCTGAGTTTCCCCACTTACCGGAGCAAAGTTATCATCACAGTTCAGCCACTGATAGGTTGCCTCAGATTGGTTACTAATGAGTGTTAACCAAGTGAGGGTTATAGACGTATCTATTTCCACTATAGTTAAATCCAAAAAGGTAATATCACAATTCATTGTGTCGGTATACAATCCGGATTCTGTATATGTTTGCTGGTTAACTTCCCACATAAAACTTCCACAATTAGATACAGTTACTGTATCAAAAGTTGACTCTGAAATACTAAGTTGCAAAACATGGGTTACGCAATTTATTTCTTCTGTAAATTCACCGGATTCTGTATAAGTTTCTCCGTTAATACTCCATACATAGCTGTCACAGGCAGTAACTACAGTGGTATCTGCAGAGGATTCTATGATAGTCAGTTCTAAAACTTCGGTTACACAGCCCACAACTTCCGTAAAAGTGCCTGATTGGGAGTAGGTTTCTCCGTTAACTGTCCAAACATAGCTATCACAAGCCGAAACAGTATCTATATTTGTTGAAAAATCGCAAACGGTTAAGAGCGCTGAATCGCTGTTTATTGCACATTCTCCATCATTCATAACAACCGCTCTGTAAAGATAACCGTCCTCGCTTAAAGTCGCATTGCTCACTATCAAACTTGAATCTGTTTCATTGGCAATATCTGTAAA
>REEL01000133.1 GCA_007695095.1 Chitinophagaceae bacterium
ATTATTTTTTGTATTGTTTTTGCAATTATCTTTGCTTTTGGGGTAGGATTCACTTCATTTAATTTCGGTGCATTGGCAAGGTATAAAACTCCTTGTCTGGCTTTTTACCTGATTGGGATATCACTTATCTATTACTATTCGAAAAAAGATAAAAAGGAAGCAGAATTAGCTTCAACAGAATAGGCTCTTTCAATTTTTTTCCTGGCGTTAATTCCCATTTCTACTCTTAATCTATTATCATTTAGCAAGTGTAAAAGGGCAGCCTCCCATTCATTTTCATTGGCGCAAAGATATCCGTTTTCTTTATCATCTATTATCTTTTTGTTAACTCCAATTGGACTGGCTATGGCCGGTATGCCTAATGCCATATATTGTAAGGCTTTAAATCCGCATTTGCCTCTTGCCCAGGGGTCATCAGTTAGGGGCATCAAACCAATATGAAAGGACAGTAAATCTTCAATTTCTGATTTTTTATTCCATACTTTGTATTCCATAGACGGAAAATCAAAGGAAGGCTCAGTATTAGCTATTACGATAAGGGTAAATGGCTTTTTTTGATATACTTTTAAAAGAGTAGGGATAGTTTTTTCTAAAAAATGCAAGGTTGTATGCGTTCCTGTCCAACCTATTTTAACCGGAATCTCATCCTGTTTTTTTAATTGATTGTGCATGTTAACAGTGTCAATGGTCGTTGGATTTACAACAGTATTTTCATTAAACTTAGAAGCAAATTCAGCTATATATTCATTTCCGGCAGATACTTTATGCGCCATTTTGCAAATTGCAGCTGTTTTATCATGAAATTTAAATCCGGCTATAAATTTATTTGTATCTGAAGTATTGGGCAGCCAAATGGCATCGTCAAAGTCGAAAATTATTTTCTTTCTAAAAATCTTGGCAATTATCCATTCAAAAATAGGCGGACCAACGGGTGTAGCCTCTCTATGGATAAATACATAGTCATAAGAAGGTACTGAAAAAAGAATAAACAGTCGTTTTAGAAATCCTTTTAAAATGCCTATAACCTTCTGAAAAGTATATCCCTTTTTATAGAGGATTTTCCATGTTTTTTCATCTAAAAAACTTTGCTTTTTAATAGAAAAGCCGGCTTCTTCTAAATAGTGAAAGTATTGCTCAAATCGAAAGCGTTGTGAGCCCGCTGTGCCTGAAGGGTATGGAAATAAAAAAAGTACCTTTTTACCTTTTATCAATTTTTTTATGCAAATCTAATGATTCACGTTTATTATTGCAATTTTTCTGCTATTCTGAAATTTAGATTTATATTCGTATTGATTTTTATTATTTTGTTGTTAATACACAAACAGATGAGCAGTTTTAAAGAACTTAGCCAAAATCCATGGTTTAGAATGTTTAGCTTTTTGGCTTTGCTTCTTTTACCATATTTATTTTGGCAATTGATTTTATTATTTGGTGAAAATGGTGGATTTTTTCATTCAAAATTTGGAATTGACATTAGCACCGATAACTTTTTTGGTAGTTTTTGGAAAAAGACAACTCTTTTAATAGGTACTTTTTTTGTTAATATCAGCGTGCCATTAGTACATTTATTCGGGTACACTACTTTTTCTTATGATAATGTGATTGGTCTGGAAGGGCATGTCGGCTGGTTGGTGACGAGAGATTGTCTGGGGATTGGTTCTTTTGTGATTTTTCTAAGTCTTATACTGGCGTACCCTGCTCCAATGAAATTAAAAGCAATTTTTGGGGTAGCCGGATTTTTTATGATTTTGTTTTTGAATGTTTTGAGGATAGTATTATTGACAATTGGTGAAAAGGACTTCCCGGACAGCCTCGACTTTCTACACTACAATGCCTTTAGGGTAATAGTATTTGGCGCAATCTTTTTAACCTGGGGCTTGTTTTTTTATATGATAAAAAAATACGAAAAAGCTTAAAGCTTGTTAAGGCATATTTTATAGGCTTTATCATAAGATTTTATGCCTGTTTCCAGTGAATAGTAGCTCTTTGCTACTTCACTAAAGTCTTCCGCTTTGTAATTTGCAGCTAGAAGATTCTTTAAAGCTTCCCTGAAGTTTTGTTCATTTAATTCCTCCATAATCTCACCCGTATGTCTTTCACTCATAATTTTGTTCATATCACCGACTCCTCCGTTACAAATTACCGGTATCCTGCAGCCCAACAATTCTCCGTGTTTTGTAGGAGAAGAAGCTTTTTTGGAAAAAACTGCTTTAATAAAAAAGATAGCAGCATCAGAGATACTATAAAAAACGGGCATTTCGGCTCTTGAAGATGAGGTAATTGTTATCTTATCCTCAGAAATACCTATTGAGCGGGCATAATCTAAAAAAGATGTTGAATCGTCCAGAGTGACCAAAAGCAAATGTGCATTCGGTATTTCTTCTGTAGCAACTTTAAAAAAATCCAGCATTTTTTCCGGTAAATACCAGGTTCCTATTGATCCGGAAATATTAAAAATGTATTTATCGTTTAAATTTAATCTAGATTTCAGTACTTCTTTGTCGCTTTCTTTAGCCGGCTGAAAATGTTCCAGGTCAGCGGCACACGGTATTACAGTTATTTTTTCGCCAATCCCATAATGCGTATTTAAATAGTCTTTAGCAGCATAGGTAAGTGTAATCATGGCATCTGAGTGCTTAAAAAACTGAGATTCCTTTTTCTTGAAAAAAGTATAAATAGCTTTGAAAACAGGGTTTTTAAGATTCCAGTGACCGCCGTCAACCCGCTCATCAGGCCAAAATCCCCGCATGTCATACAGAAATGCTGCAGCTGTTTTATTCTTTACATGCATAGCCATCATGCAAGCCAGATGATGTCCGCGGGCTTGTACAATGTCAGCTTTTATATCTCGGGCAATTTGTAATGCCTTTCTATAACCTTTGAACAAATCTTTGATAGAGGAAAAAATAGGAAGACTCTGAGTATAAATCAGTGGTTCCCATTGTATATCTGCTTCACTTAGAATTTTACTGATGATGTCCTTATTTTTTTGAAAACGGTCTTTCTTTTCAAAAGAGAGTATAGTAAAGCGGTAGTTTAACTTTCTCAGTCCTTTTAAATAAGGAATTACCTGAGATTGACCAAGTGGATCTGTCATTCCATCCATGGAAATATAAAGGATATTAACTTCTTTACTCATGATATTTCCTTACGATAAAAATGGGTCTGTTCTGTGTTTCAATAAAAATCCGGTGGATATACTCACCAAGTATGCCTAAAAATAATAACTGCACGCTCCCAATAAAAAAGATGCTGAGCATTATGGAAGTCCAGCCGGTTATTGCTTCTCCCATTATTTTTTTAACTAAAACTACTACAACCCCCACTACAGAAAAGAAAATGCCAAGTAGTCCGATGATAATGCAGACCTTAATTGGAACTTTCGAAAAGGAATAGATGGCATCCAGTGCGAGAGTTAGAAGACTGGTGAAATTCATTTTTGCATCACCCACTTCCCGGTCAGGTCTTGAGTATTCTATAAAACCTTGCTTAAAACCTATGAAAAAACGCAATCCGGGCAGATATCTGTTCTTTTCGCCTAATTTTAGAAAGGCATTTAAAGCCGAACGGTTCATGATTGAAAAATTCCCAACATTTTTAGGGGCATTGATATTACTGAGTCGGCTGAATATTTTGTGAAAAAGCTTTATTAAGCTTCTTTTTAAGAATCCTTCTTTTCGCTCTGTTCTGCTTCCAAAAACCACATCAAGCTCTTCAGTGGTGATTTTTTTATACATTTCTGCTATAATTTCCGGCGGATCTTGTAAGTCCCCATCCATCATAACCGTAAAATTACCTTTTGCATAGCTGAGACCTGCTGTATAAGCTGCCTGATGACCAAAATTTCTGGAGAGCTCTACTACTTTAAATCGATTGTCTTTTTGATGGCATGCAAGTAGTAATTCAAGCGTGTTGTCAGTACTGCCATCATTTACACAAATAATTTCAAAGTTTGGGGTGATCTTTTCCAAAGCACCGGTCGTCCTTTCAAAAAGTTGTTCAATTAACTCTTGTTCGTTATAAACAGGAATCACAAGAGATATTTCTATGCTTTCTGGCATCACTTTTTTTTGCAAATTAAAGAATATTTCTTTTTTTATCTTAATGAATTGCCGGAAAGCCCGTAATTCAGCATTTTAGATTTTTTGAAAGTCAGTCGAATTATAGGCTTCTTTCCACCACTTATGCAGTACGATCAGTAGCCACAAACGGTTGTATAGGTAATCCTCGCCGGACAAAAATCGTTTCTTTAAAACGTCAACTTTATTATATTTTACAAAACCCGCAGAAGTAATAACTTTTTCATTGAGATAATCATCAATTAAAAACCGCAATTCATCTTTTAACCAGTGAATAAGCGGAATGCTGAATCCCCATTTTGGCCTTTTGAAAAGTTCTTCCGGAACATAATTATACAAAACCTGCTTTAAAAGGTATTTAGAAGATTTGTTTTTAATTTTTAATTCGGGTGATAAGTTAATGGCAAACTCAACGATACGATAGTCCAACAAGGGGACTCTGGTTTCCAGAGAATATCTCATACTGGCACGATCAACTTTCACCAGTAAGTCATCTTTCAAATAATTTTTTAAATCAAAAAGTGCCTGATTTTCTTCAGTTGTTAATTTACGGGATGTTTCTGTAAAGTTTTCTTTTAGCTGAAAGTCACTTTGAAAATCCGGGAGGAGAATATCCTCTATTTCCTCTCTTCGGAATAAGTATTGCTCTTGTGCAAAAATATGGCTAGGCATGTGTTTTTCGTCCGGGAAGTAAAACATGTGGGCCGCTCTTTTTTGCCTGTTATTCCCTCTGGAAAGAATTTGCCTGATTGGCAGTCGCAATAGTTTTAGAATAGGGTTCTGTAGTCGTCCGGCCCATTTGTAAGCACCGTACCCCATAAAAAGTTCATCCCCTCCATCACCGGATAAAGTCATGGTAACATGCTCTCTGGCAAGTTTGGAGACTAACATAGTCGGGAATGCGGACGAGTCTGAAAAAGGCTCGTCATAAACGTCTATTATATCCGGAACCAATTGCTGAACATCTTTTTGCGAAACTATAAATTCGTGATGACGGGTGCCTAAATGTTTGGCAACTTTTGCTGCATATTCCGCCTCATTATGACTTTGTTCTTTAAATCCTATCGAAAAAGTGTTTAGGGGTTTTGACGTTAATTTTGAAGCTACAGCTGTTACAACACTTGAATCAATTCCTCCGGATAAAAATGTACCAAAAGGAACATCACTGATAAGTCTGTATTTTACGGAACTTTCCAGTAATTCATGCAGCTTGGTTTTTGCTTCTGATTCATCTGTGAGTATTTCTTCAGTTACCCGTTCTTCGGGCTTCCAATAGGAAACAAAATCAAGTTTTTTGTTTTTATATTCGGCCATTTCACCGGATGGGAACTTTTGCACTTTTGAATAGATGCTTAAAGGCTCCGGGATGTATCCTAAATGTAAAAAGGCATTTACTGCTTCGCGTGAAATGTTTCCACACTTTTCACCCAGAATTTTCTTTATTGCTTTTAATTCAGATGCAAAAACCAGCAGGCCATCCTGATGGTAAAAATATAGTGGCTTTATTCCTAAACGGTCTCTGAATAAGAAAAGAGTTTGTTTTTGTTTATCCCAAATGGCAAACACAAACATGCCATTGCACTTAGAGATAAATTCTTTCCCCCAACAGGCAAAAGCTTCTAAGATAATTTCAGTATCGGTTGTTGTTTTGGGAGCAAACTGCGGCCTTTCTTCTTTGAGCTCACTCAATATTTCATTGAAGTTATAAATTTCGCCATTGTATGCAATTACATATCTGTTGCATTGGCTGTGCATGGGTTGATTGCCTTGTTCTGATAAGTCTAAAATACTCAGTCTTCTGTGTAATAAACTGAATCCGTTTTCAGTATAAAGTCCGTCTGCATCAGGACCCCGGTGTTTTATGCAGGCAGAGATACTTTTCCAATCTTCAGTACTGAGGTTTAGTTTCTGTTCTAAGTCAACAACGCCTGCAAGTCCGCACATGCTTATTCTTTAATTTTGTAATACTGAATAAACCAATCGTTAAAAGCTTCCAGGCCTTTTCTGAGTGATGTGCTTGGCTTATAACCTAAAAGTTTTTTGGCTTTGCTTATGCTTGCAAATGTAAAATCTACATCACCGGCTTGTTTGGGTTTTTCAATTTTAATGATCTTTTTACCGGTAACAGCTTCAATCTCGTTTATTAAATCATGGAGCAATATGGGTTTATTATTTCCTAAGTTCAGCGTTTCATAAACATTGTCGTTTTCCATTACGTAAGATGCTGAAGCCTGAATGCCGTTTATAGTATCGTGGATAAAAGTATAGTCTCTGCCGGTTGTGCCATCTCCATAGATTTCTATGGGTTCATTATTGTAGATTTTTTTAAAAAACTTATGAATAGCCAGATCCGGCCTTTGGCGTGGACCAAAAACGGTGAAAAAACGTAAGTTTATTACATCAATATCATAAAGATCATGATAAACATGAGTGAGCAATTCTCCGCTTTTTTTAGTTGAAGCATAAAATGAAACGGGTTTATCTACAGCCATGCTTTCATCAAAAGGCCCTTTGCCGGCATTTCCGTATACAGAAGAAGAGGAAGCGAATAAAAGTTTTTTTAAATTCTTTCTTTTCATCCATTCCAACAATTCTGTCGTTCCGCTAAGATTAGTGCTTACATATCCAACAGGATCTTCTAAAGAAGGCAGTACACCGGCTTTAGCTGCCAGATGGATTACTAAATCATAATTATCGTCTAATTTATCCCAGGAATGTCTATCTCTGATATCCATCTCTGAAAATGTGAAATTAGGGTGATTCCTGAGGATCTTGAGGTTATTTAACTTGTATCCTTTATCATAAAAGGGGTCAAAGTTATCTATTCCGGTTACGCTCCAATTTTTATTTAAATAAAATTCAGCTAAATGCGAGCCAATAAAACCCGCAGCACCTGTAATTAATACTTTTTTAGACATAAGGTTTTCTTAAAAATCATTATTTATAGTCTCAAAAATGATTTAAATACGTTCAAATTAAAGCATTTAAATTCATTTTGCCGGTATCTTTTGAGATTCTTTAAGCAAAACTAAATTTATTACAAGATTTTTTTTGATTAAGGACTTAAAAAAAATGTGATTTTTTTTAGCCCATTATTAAGTTGAATTTATAGTCAGGAAGAACTATTAACATACTTTGCATTAACATTTTTCACCGTTTATCCATTGTTTTTTGCTAAGTTTGTATGTATGTTTTTTACATAGTTTTATTTAAAAATGCTTTTCATGAGTTACGAATCTGTTGAAAAAACGAATGTGAACATCAAAACTGAAAGGCTTCAGCTACTGTTTTTATTTGTTTTTTCTTTTTTGTTATTTGTGAATACTTTGTCACATCAATATGCCCTTGACGATTCAATTGTAATTACAGAAAACAGCCTTACAAAAGAAGGTTTGTCCGGTATTCCGGAAATAATGAAAAGAGACGCCTTTTACGGTTTTTTTGGTGGTGAAAGAAATTTAGTCGCCGGTGGCAGATACCGGCCTCTTTCAATTGCTACATTTGCTGTTGAATATCATTTTTTGGGGAAAAATCCCTTTTTCAGCCACCTTGTAAATGCTTTATTATATTCGATTTGTGTTCTTTTGGTTTTTCTAATCATGAAATTGTGGTTGAAAAATCATTTTAATAACAAGCATTATTTGAGTATTCCTTTTTTAATCGCATTGTTGTTTGCCGCGCATCCAATTCATACAGAAGTAGTGGCAAATATTAAAGGTCGTGATGAAATCATGGGATTATTAGGTGCCCTGGGTGCTATGTTTTTTTTCTGGAAGTATCTTTTTCATAAAAAGTTACCGCATTTGATATTTGCGTTTGTTTGCTTTTTCTTAGGCTTACTTTCAAAAGAAAATGTCATTACATTTTTACCACTTTTTGCTCTGGCCGTTTATTTTTTCGAGCCTAAAAAATTGAAATCTGCTATTTTGCCTTCAATTGGTTTTCTGGCTTTAAGTGGGCTGTATCTGTATCTTCGGCATATTTTTACGGGAACTGATTTTACTCCAAGCATGACGGTGCTTAATAATGCCTATATACATGCCACGGAAAGTGAACGTCTGGCAACTATTTTATTTACTTTCGGAAAGTATTTGCAGTTATTAATTTTTCCTCATCCATTAACGCATGATTATTATTTTAATCAAATTCCACTTCAATCCTGGTCTTCTCCCGGAGTGATTATCAGCCTTCTTTTATTGCTTTCGGCTTTGGCTTATGGTGTTTTCGGGCTTTTGAAAAGAGATCCGGTGGCATTTGGAATTATCTTTTTCTTAGCAACATTTTCAATCGTTTCAAATTTGTTTTTTAATGTTGGAACGACTATGTCTGAACGTTTTATGTTCATGCCTTCTCTTGGATTTGTGTTAATATTTACCATTTTAACTCATCGTCTCGTAAAGAAGTTTGTAATAGAAAATAAGCGAATTCAATACAGGGCAATTATAATCGGGCTGTTTGTATTGGGCTTCAGTGTTAAAACACTGGAAAGAAATCCGGCCTGGGAAAATAACTACACGCTTTTTTCAACAGATATAAAATACTCTCCCAATAGTGCAAAGCTGAATAGTGCCTTAGGAGGTACGCTCATTGAAGAAGCAGAAAAAAATGTAACGGCAGAGGAGAAAGCTGATTTACTGAATAGTGCCACATTTTATTTAAACAGAGCCGTTCAGATTTATCCTAATTTTTCAGTAGCATGGAATCTTTTGGGGAATGCTCACTATTTGAAGGGGAGCCCGTTGGATTCTATGCGGTTTAGTTACTCCAGAGCGCTGCAGGCAAATCCGGCAAATTTTGATGCAAATTTAAATTTTGGAATGGTTTTAAATGCAAACAAACGATATAATGAGTCGGTTAGATTGTTGGAAAGAGCAGCTTCGCTACAACCTAACAGCTTTAATGCATGGTTTCATTTGGGAGACGCTTTTTATCAGTTAGGAGAAGCTGGGAAATCATTGCAGGCATTTTATACAGCAGTAAGCTTAAATCCACAATCTCATAATGCATATTATAGAATTGGTATGACTTATGGCCGGCTTCGAAATGATTTTGATAATGCAATCTTAAATTTTGAACGGGCTATAGAAATCAATGATGGTATTCACTATTATTATGAAGACCTTGGTGTTGCTTATGGTTTTAAAGGCCAACACCGGCAGGCTATTGAGGCTTTTTTAAAGGTTATTGAGCTAAAGCCTGATTATGGTCAGGCATATTTCAATCTGGGGACTTCTTACCTTGCATTAGGTGATACTGTTAGAGCAAATGAAAATTTTGCCATTTCTCAACAGTTGCAGTAAACTTTCTTTACGTTTTAGACATATGTTTGAAGATTTAGTTAAATCAATTAGCTGAAAGTATATTTCTTTATTGAAGTCATATTAAGATTTAGGGCCTAAATAATTGGCTATGGTGTAAAATTTAGAACATTAAGTTTTAGAAAGAAATAAAAAAAACAAACGACCGTTTGGTAAAATGAATAATAGATTTTATCTTAGCAGTAGTTAAATTTAGAATAAATGCCCAGACAAAAGGTTAGCCGTGAATTTATTTTGCATCAGTCTTTAAAAATTTTCAGGCAGAAAAGTTTTTACAATACCACCACCTCGGATATTGCAGCTGCATGTGGCTTGCAAAAGGGTAGCTTATACCACTATTTCCCCAGTAAAGAGGCGATAATGATAGAGGTAATTAATTATGTCCATGATTTTTTTTCAAAAGAAATATTTGTTCACGCTTATAATGAAAAATTAGGCGCAAAGCAACGACTGGAATACATTATAGATTTGACAGAAGATATCTTTATAGGCCCTGACGGGGGAGATGTAATGGGAAATATAGGTGTAGAAACCGCCAGAGTAGTGCCGGAGTTTGCCGCTCCGATCAGAAGCTTTTTTATAGATTGGAAAAATGCACTTTCTTTTATTTTTAAGTCGGAGTATGACGAGGAAATTGCAGCTGAATATGCTGAACAAAGTGTAGCTGAAATTGAAGGATCAATCTTGATGATGCGTATTTTTAATGACCCCGAAATATTAAAGAGAACGCATACAAGAGTTTTGAAAAAATTAAAAAAATAACAAACAAGCGTTTGGTAAATTGACAAACAAATTTTAAATTTGATAAAAATTAAATAAATTTTTTAATTGTAAACTACAGTATAAATGAACAGAAAAATTAAAAAAGTCGCTATTCTCGGTTCGGGAATTATGGGTTCCAGAATTGCTTGCCACTTTGCAAATATAGGTGTGCAGGTTGTCTTGCTGGATATTGTTCCGCGAGAGTTAAGTGATAAAGAAAAAGCAGCAGGACTGACAATGGAAAGTCCTCACGTGCGTAATAGAATTGTGAATGAGGCTTTGCAAAGTACACTTAAGTCAAACCCTTCTCCTATTTACAATAAAAAGTTCGCTACGAAAATAACGACCGGAAACTTTGACGATGATTTTGAAAAAGTTTCTGATGTAGATTGGATTATGGAAGTGGTAATTGAAAATCTGGATATCAAAAAGCAGATTTTTGAAAAAGTTGATAAGCTCAGAAAGAAAGGCACTATCATTTCTTCAAATACTTCCAGTATTCCCATTCACCAAATGATTGAAGGTCGTTCTGAAGATTTTGTGAAACACTTTTTAGGTACTCACTTTTTCAATCCGCCTCGCTACCTGAGATTACTTGAAATAATTCCTACCGAGCATACAGATAAAGGTTTGGTTGACTTTTTAATGGACTACGGCAGCAGGCAATTGGGTAAAGTAACGGTTGAATGTAAGGATACTACAGCCTTTATTGCTAACAGAATTGGTGTTTTTGGAATCATGGCCATTTTTCATTTAATGAAAGAGGTTGGTTTGACGGTTGAGGAAGTTGATGCTTTAACAGGGCCGGTTTTGGGTCGTCCTAAATCAGCTACTTTCAGAACTTGTGATTTAGTTGGGATAGATACTTTGGTAAAAGTTGCCGATATAGTAAGAGAAAACAGGCCAAATGATGAAGCGCGTGAGCTTTTCAAAATTCCTGATTTTGTAAATACCATGGTAGAAAAAAAGTGGCTTGGAGATAAAACCGGTCAGGGCTTTTATAAAAAAGTAAAAAATGAAGAGGGTAAATCCGAGATTTTAGCATTGGATTTAGACACCTTAGAATATAAACCTAAAACACGGCCAAAATTTGCAACGCTGGATGCAGCAAAGCCGATAGAAAATCTACACGATAGAGTCAGAGCCTTAAATAAAGGAAAAGATAAAGCCGGAGAATTCTTAAGAAAGCTTTCATATCGTGTGTTTAGCTATGTGTCGCACAGAATTCCTGAAATAGCAGATGAACTGTATAAAGTAGATGATGCATTAAACGCCGGGTTTGGATGGGAGTTAGGACCATTTGAAACCTGGGATGTGCTGGGAATTGAAAAGGTTGTTCCTGAAATGGAAAAAGAAGGATATAGCATTGCTCCCTGGGTAAAAGATATGCTGTCTAAAAATGTGAAATCTTTTTACAAGGTTCATAATGGCAAGCGTCAGTATTATGATATTAATAAGGGAGAATATCTGGATATACCGGGTAAAGAACACTTTATATTATTAGATAACTTCAGGCCTAATAAGCCGGTTTGGCAAAATTCCGGAGTTACCTTACATGACATAGGTGATGGTGTGCTGAATCTGGAATTTCATACAAAAATGAATTCTATTGGAAGCGAAGTTCTTGAGGGTATTAATAAATCCATAGAGATAGCTGAAAATGGCTATAAAGGTTTGGTTATTGCAAATGAAGGGCAGAACTTTTCAGCCGGTGCTAATATCGGGATGATTTTTATGCTTGCCGTTGAGCAGGAATATGATGAATTAGATTTTGCAATTCGATATTTCCAAAATACCATGATGCGTGTAAGATATTCATCCGTGCCGGTCGTTGTAGCTCCTCACGGACTTACACTGGGAGGCGGCTGCGAAATGTCCATGCATGCCGATAAAGTTGTAGCATCAGCTGAAACTTACATAGGGCTGGTAGAAGTAGGCGTTGGAGTAATCCCGGCAGGTGGGGGAACCAAAGAGTTTGTCCTTAGAACATCTGATAAATTTTATAACGGAGATGTGCAATTGCCGAGATTGCAGGAAAGTTTCATAAATATAGCTACCGCTAAAGTTGCTACTTCTGCTCATGAAGCTTATGATTTAGGCATCTTGCGCGAAGGTCTGGACATGGTAGTTGTCAATCAGGATAATCGTATTGCGGAGGCAAAAAAAGCGGTCATTCAGTTAAGCGAAGAAGGCTACACACAGCCGGTACAAAGAGATGATATACTTGTTTTAGGCAGAACGGCTTTAGGTAGTTTAACCGCCGGAGTATATTCCTTTAAGCTGGGTCAGTATGCAACAGCTCACGATAGTTTAATAGCCCAAAAATTAGCTTATGCTATGTGTGGCGGAGATTTATCGGAGCCTACTAAAGTTACTGAACAATATCTGCTGGATTTGGAGAGACAAGCCTTCCTTTCATTGTTAGGGGAAAAGAAAACATTAGAAAGAATGCAAAGTATTTTACAAACCGGTAAACCTTTGAGAAATTAATTTTAAAATTAAAAAAATATATCATCATGAATGAAGCATATATAGTAGCAGGATACAGAACCGCTGTTGGAAAAGCCAAAAAAGGCGGCTTTCGGTTCATGCGTCCGGATGATTTAGCTACACAAGTAATTAAAGGACTTTTAGGAAAAGTGCCACAATTAGATCCTGAAAGAATAGATGACTTAATAGTCGGAAATGCTGTTCCCGAAGCAGAACAAGGGCTGCAAATGGGAAGAATGATAGCTGTTCAGGCTTTGCCTATGCCGGTTCCGGGAGTTACCGTAAATAGATATTGTGGTTCCGGAGTTGAGACGATTGCAATGGCAACGGCAAAAATTAAAGCAGGTATGGCTGACTGCATAATTGCCGGCGGAACAGAATCAATGTCTTTGGTACCGACTATAGGCTGGAGAACCGTCTTAAACTATGAAGTAGCAAAAGAAAATCCACAGTATTATATCGGAATGGGCTTAACAGCTGAAGAAGTAGCAAGAGAATACGGAATCAGCAGACAAGAGCAGGATGAGTTTTCTTATCATTCTCATCAAAAAGCTATTAGTGCTATTGAAGGAGGAAGATTCAAAGATGAAATTCTGCCTATAGAAGTAGAAGAGGTTTATTTGGACAATAAGATGAAGCGTAAAACCAAAAATTTTACGATAGACACGGATGAAGGACCTAGAAAAGACACCAGTATTGAGGCATTGTCACGTCTGAGACCGGTATTTTCAGCTAAAGGTAGTGTGACTGCAGGAAATTCATCACAAACTTCTGACGGAGCTGCATTTGTAGTTGTTATGTCTGAAAGAATGGTAAAAGAATTAAATCTGGAGCCAATTGCCAGAATGATAACTTCACAAAGTGTTGGTGTTGATCCGCGAATAATGGGAATTGGACCCATTGCGGCAATTCCTAAAGCGCTTAAACAGGCAGGTCTCAAACTTAATGATATTGATTTGATAGAACTGAATGAGGCATTTGCAGCTCAGGCGCTGGCAGTAATTAAAAAATCGGAATTAGACCCGTCAAAAGTGAATGTGAATGGTGGAGCCATTGCTTTAGGTCATCCGCTTGGATGTACCGGTACAAAGTTGACAATTCAGATTATCAATGAATTAAAAAGAAGAAACCAAAAATACGGAATGGTAACAGCTTGTATTGGCGGTGGACAGGGAATAGCAGGCATTTACGAAGTCTTATAATTTTTAACAGATAAATTTAAAATAATGGAAACAACAAAAAAAGTACTAAAAGGAGGAGAATTCCTTATAAGAGAATCCTCTGCCGAAGAAGTGTTCACTCGTGAAGAGTTGAACGAAGAGCAGATGATGATCGCTGATATGTGCCGTGAATTCATAGAAACAAATGTTGACCCTAACCTGGAGCGTATTGATGAGCAGGAGGAAGGTCTCACCGTTGAGTTAATGGATAAGTCTGCTGAACTGGGCCTGTTAGGTCTGGCTATACCTGAGGAATATCAGGGTTTTGGCAAGGACTTTAATACCAACAGTGTTGCTGCTGAGATTTTAGGCGGCGCTCATTCATTTGCTGTTTCTATAGCTGCTCATACAGGAATCGGAACTTTGCCAATTTTGTATTATGGTAATGAAGAACAAAAGCAAAAGTACCTGCCTAAATCGGCTTCCGGTGAACTGAAGTTTGCTTACTGCCTGACAGAACCGGGCTCAGGTTCGGATGCTATGGCTGCAAAAACAAAAGCTGTTTTAAATGATGAGGGAACTCATTACATCATGAACGGACAGAAAATGTGGATTACTAATTCCGGTTTTGCCGACGTTTTTGTGGTATTTGCAAAAATAGATGGAGAACAATTTACCGGTTTTATAGTCGAAAGGGGATATGAAGGAATTTCCTTTGGTGCGGAAGAGAAAAAAATGGGAATTAAAGGCTCTTCAACCAGACAGGTTTTCTTTGAAAATGTAAAAGTTCCTAAGGAAAACATTCTGGGAGAAATTGGAAAAGGACATAAAATTGCATTTAACATACTGAATATCGGAAGGTATAAATTATGTGCTATGGCTTTAGGTGGAGCTAAAAGAGCTTCAACTGTAGCAGTTAAATATGCAAATGAAAGACATCAGTTTAATGTTCCTATTTCAAGTTTTGGCGCAATTCAGCATAAGCTGGCAGAAATGGCAGTAAAAATATTTGCTTGTGACTCTGTTACTTACCGGGTAAGTGATTACATTGACAAAATGGAGAAAGAGCTGCTTGAAGATGGTAAAAGCTACGGGGACGCCTTATTGGGCGCTGCTGAAGAGTATGCGATTGAGTGTGCTATGTTAAAAGTGTTTGGATCAGAAGTTCTTGACTTTGTCGTTGACGAAGCTGTTCAGGTTTTCGGTGGAACCGGATTTTCTGAAGAGTATCCGGTAGCAAGAGCTTACAGAGATGCAAGAATCAATAGGATTTTTGAAGGAACCAATGAAATTAATCGTTTATTGACAGTTGATATGTTGATGAAGCGTGCAATGTCAGGCAAGTTAGATTTAATGTCTCCGGCTATGGCCATTCAAAAAGAGCTAACTTCTGTTCCTGATTTCGGTTCTGATGAAGATGATTCTTTATTTGCTGAAGAAAAGAAAGCTGTTAAACAGGCTAAAAAAGCAGCTTTGATGGTGGCAGGTGCCGCTGCTCAGAAATTGATGCAAAAACTAAAAGATGAGCAGGAAATTGTGATGAATATCACTGATATGCTCATTGAAATATTTGCTTCTGAATCAGCGATTTTACATGCCGAGAAACTTATAAATACAAAAGGCGAAGAAGCTTCTATCTACGGAGACTTAGCAAAAGTTTATGTAAATGATGCTATGGATAAAATTAATAAAAGCGGGAAAGATGCAATTGCAGCCTTTGCTGATGGCGATGAAAAACGTATGATGCTAATGGGTTTAAAGCGTTTCACTAAATATGGACCACTAAACACCAAGTCGCTGAGACGTAAGATTGCAAAAGAATTGATAGAAGCTGACAACTATTGTTTCTAAGCTTCTTTTAAACTTGTTGATGGTTTGTTGATTTATAACTGCCTTGATTTTTCAAGGCAGTTTTTTTATTTTACTCTTTGCAAACCGGCTTTTGCCCGTTGGTCCAATCCCTTTTTATACTCATGATCCGGACTTTCCAGACATAAGCTAAAATAGAAAGCAGCATTTTTGAAATCATTTTCCTTTTCGTAAATCAATCCCAGCTGAAGCGCAGCATTCGGAGCAAAATATATCTCTTCATCCATGCCTTTGTTTATCGTTATTTCATAGTATCTTTTGGCAAAAGGAATGTTCCCGGCAAAGTGAAAAATTCTGGCTTTGCGATAGTTGAATTCTATTCTATCTTTTTTACTTCGTAAACTTTGAGGAAAAATATTCTCAAAAACTTCCAGAGCTTCTTTCAGATAACCTCCATCTGTCAACAGTCTGACTTTCAGTAATTGCTGATGAGGAAACATGCCGGAAGTTGCTTCTGACAGAGCCTGTATGTCAGAATCCGTATCAGAGTGCCCCTCAGATTTTACTAATTCCATATTGCTTAAATAACCGCTTGTATCACTATCTACCCAGGCAGACCAGGCTATTTTTTGATAAGCACTTTTTAATTGATTTCTGCCTTTATGCGTTTCCAAAAAACGATTAAATTTTTTAACAGAAGCAGCCGTATTTAGTTTTTGTAATTCATGCAAACCATCCAAATAATGCAAGTAGGGGAAATTATCAAAATCATAATATTCTTTCAGTTCGTTAATCCATTGCGTAGCCTTTTGATTTTTACGATTTAAAACGGCTATATGAATAGAAGTAAAATAGGTTAGTGTTCTGTTTCCGGATGGATAGTTCTTGTCCGTTAATACCTTTAAAGCATCTACCGGTCTGACTTCAATAACGGCTAAGAGCATGCAGTAGATTAAAAGGCTTTCTTCATAAAACAAAAAATTTTCTTTTTCGGAATGTACCAGATTTTCCAACTGAGAGATTCCTCCCTGTAAATCCGGAGAAATTCCAAAGACCCCGATTATCCAATGATATCTTTCCGGAATGCTGCCGGCCAAAACTCTGATCAGGCTGTGACTTTTAAGATTAGGCTGAAAATCGGGATATAATTGAATGTTTTTTTCAAGCATACGATAAGCTCTTCTGAGCTCCCAGGCTGCTGTCCAATATTCTCTGAATCGGAGCCGGCTAAATGCCCACTGAATATTTATCTCAGCTTTAGCATATAAGTAGTAGGGGGAGTTTTCATTTGCATTACTGATTTGAGCCAGTCTTTGATCCTTTTTTGTCTTTGCATAATGAAAATAGGACTCATCTTCTAAGGTAAAGATTTTAAAAAAATCCAGATAATTTTCCAGCAGCACATATAACTTATTATCCGGCTCAAGTCTTTTTCCGACCTCTATTTCAGCGTATGCTTTATCTAAATCCAGAGCCGTAAGTGAACGGTATGCGCTTCTGATTCGCTCACTTTCCTGAAAGTTTTTGTTTGAAGGGAAAGCCTGAACCGACATTAAAATAAAAAAAGCTATTCCAAATGTTTGGAATAGCTTTTTTAAGAAATTTACTTTAAGGCATGCACGCTTAGGCATGAATTTTTTATTTATCGGTTTTCTTTTCTTCTTTACTGTCAATTTCAGTATCAACTAAAATTCTACCGCAGTTTTCACAAACAATAATTTTTTTGCGTTGAGCAATTTCAACTTGCAACTGAGGTGGAATTTCGTTAAAGCATCCACCGCAAGAACTACGCTCTACTTTTACAACTGCCATGCCATTTCTGTAGTTTTTGCGAATTCTGGAATACGCAGTTACCAAGCGGCTTTCTAATTTTGCTTTAGCTTTGTCAGATTCTTTTTGAAGTTTTTTCTCTTCTTTTTCAGTTTCAGCAATGATTTTCTCTAACTCAACTTTCTTTTCTTTCAATTCAGACTCACGTTCGTCTATTTTCCCTTGCGTTTCCTGAATGAGTTTATTTCTTTCTTCAATTTCAATCTGGCATTCTCTGATTTTCTTTTCTCCAATTTGATATTCTAACTTTTGAAGTTCAATTTCTTTGCCCAGAGCTTCAAACTCACGATTGTTCTTTACATCCATTTGCTGCTCTTCGTAGCGAACTCTCATGGTTTCAGAATCTTTCATTGCATTTCTATGGCCATCAATCTTCTTATTCTTGGTGGCAATATCGGCTTCTAATTTTTCTATTCTTTTTTGCAAACCAATAACTTCATCTTCCAAATCGCTGACTTCAATGGGTAGTTCACCTTTTAATCTTTCAAAATCGTCAAGTTTAGCATCTATGGTTTGTAAGTGGTATAATGCTTTTAATTTTTCTTCTGCTGTAAGTTCTTTGGTATCAGCCATTATAAATAATTTATGGGATTTGTTGATAAATCTGAAATTTGAACTGCAAAGTTAGGAAAATTTTGTGAAATAATAGAGTGAAAAATTTCTACAGTAAATTGTTCTGACTCGTAGTGTCCGATATCAATAATTATAGTATCAGTAAGCCCTTCAAAAAAATCATGATATTTAAAATCTGCTGAAATATAAGCATCTGCACCTAAGGCCTTTGCTTTTGAAAAAAGGGAAGCTCCGGAACCACCGCAAACAGCCACTTTTTTTATCTTTTTTTTCCCGGAATCAGTATATCGTATACAGCCACATTTAAAACTTTTTTTAACCAGATTTAAAAAGTCATCTGTATTTTTTGAGGAAGAAAAGCTGCCGATAGCTCCCAAACCCACCGTTTGGTTTTCATTTTCCAAGGGATAGATGTCATAAGCAACTTCTTCATAAGGATGGGCTTTTTTAAGTGCCTTTAAAATACCGGATTTTTTATAAAAAGGAAAAATTGTTTCTATTCTTATCTCAGCATCTTCCTGCCTTTTATTTTTTTCACCGGAAAATGGATTTGTATTTTCTGAAGCTTTAAAAGTTCCCAAACCCGATAGGTTATAGCTGCATTCACTGTATTCGCCAATGTGACCCGCCCCGGCCTTAAATATGGCTTCTTTCACCTTTTCGGCATATTTTGGAGGAGAGAAAGTGACAAGCTTACGCAAAGTTCCTTTTTCGGGTGATAAAATCTCAGTTTTCTCCAGGCCTAACTTTTCAGCCATCTTGAAACTTACTCCATTTTTTACTTTGTCAATATTGGTGTGAATGGCATAAATAGCAATATTGTTTTTTAATGCTTTTATGAGCAGTCTTCCCGTTTCTGTGTCAGGTGTCAGGGATTTTATTCCTCCAAAAATGAGAGGATGATGAGCAATAATAAGATTTAGCTTTTTTTCAATTGCTTCATTTAATACATTATCTGTAACTTCCAGACAAAGCAATGCTCCACTTGCATCAGCCTGTGAATCGCCTGCCATTAGCCCGCAATTATCATAACTTTCCTGTAGAGGTATCGGAGCAAAATCCTCCAGTTTTTCTATGATATTTTGAATTTGCATGTAAACGTATTTAGATTTTAGTTAGCGAAAGTCTATATCTTAACGTATAAATTTCTACTAACCTGATTAGAAATCTGAAATTCTTTATCTCCGTTTATTTGGATAAACATGGATTTATCATACTCAGTAATTGAAATGATTTTTATCTGACTTCCTAACTCAATATTTAGCTGATCCATATATTGCAAAAAGTCTCTGGAAGTGTCTTTTACTCCCATTACTTTGCCTTTTTGGCCTTTTTTTAAATCGCTCAACAACATTTGGGTGTGAAGCGGGATATTTCCTTCAGCATCCGGTATCGGGTCACCGTGCGGATCGTACTTTGGAAACTCGAGAAATGCTTCCAGTCTTTCTATCAATACATCCGACTCTATATGCTCAAGCTCTTCCGCTATGTCATGCACTTCATCCCAGCTGAAATTCAATTTATCAACTAAAAAAACTTCCCATAGCCGGTGTCTGCGAACCAGATTTTTAGCTATTTTACTTCCCTCGCTGGTCAGCCGTACTCCTTTGTATTTTTCATATTCCAAAAGCTCTTTATCACTTAACTTCTTGAGCATATCAGTGACAGATGATGCTGTTGTTTGCATCATGGCAGCTATTTCATTTGTTGAAATAGGCTCATGGTTTTGCCGGCTGAGCTTAAAAATGGCTTTTAAATAATTTTCTTCTGCTGTTGAAGGCATTTGAATAGTTTTATTACGAACTTATGATTTTTATCGTAAAATTTATACTAAGATATTTCAAAAAAGATGATTTGGCCTATTTATTCTGACCAAAAAGCTTTTCCTCTACGAGCTCACACAAAATGTGCCCCCAGAGTATATGTATCTCCTGTATGCGTTCAGTTTTTTGATGGGGAACACCTAAATAAATATCACACCAGTTTTTCATTTCTCCACCGTCTTTTCCGCCAAAACCGATAATTTTTATTTTTTTGGATTTAGCGACTTCTATAGCCCGGAGTATATTTTTTGAATTACCCGAAGTGGAAATAGCCAGTAAAATATCCTTTTCATTCCCAATAGCATCTACAAGTCTTGCATAAATTTCATCGAAGCCATAGTCATTTGCAACGGCTGTCAGATAAGATCCGTTTGTGTGTAAAGCCTCGGCAAATAACCCTTGCCGGTTAAGTCGAAAACGGCCGCTCAATTCTGCGGCTATATGCTGAGCGTCAGCTGCACTTCCTCCATTTCCGCACAACAGCAGTTTCCCGCCCGCTCTGTAGCTGTCTGTAATGAAATGTATAGCTTTCATCAGTTCTAAAGACCAACTATCCTGTTGTTGCATCTGTTGTTTAAGCAACTGTGCTTCATTGAAAATACTTATTATTTGTTCTTTATCAGTCATTGAAAATTATTGTGGGTAATAATCTATGTTATTTTCTTTTCTTAAAATTTTTCTTTTCCAAAATTCATGCAAAAATCCCAAACCATAAGCGGTTAGCTGAATCCAGGAAGTTATAATGCTCAGTAGTGAAATTTGAAAAGATTGGGTTTGTCTTAAACTGTCCATCCAAATCAAAAGGGTATAAACACCGTAAGCAGCAACTAAAAAAAGTGCCGGAACCGGGAAAATAAAGAGCAACAATATAGAAAAAACAGCACCGGACAGAAAAATTAACGGGAAAAAGTGAATAATTTTTAAGGTTTTCGGATAAAAATAAGACACATTTATTCTGGCCCTTCCAAAAAAGTACAGTTGATTAAAGAAACGCTTAAAGTCTGTCCTGCGCTTGTGATATACATATGCCTCTTCTATCAAACCACTTTTAAAACCACTTTCCTGTATACGGATGCTCCACTCCAAATCTTCGCCCATGCGGGTAATTTTGAAGCCGCCTGTTTTTTCAAAAACTTCTCGTGATACACCCATGTTAAAACTTCTGGGGTGAAAGACTCCAACATGTTTCTTTTTGCCACGTATGCCGCCTGTAGTAAACAATGATGTCATACTGTAGCTGATGGCTTTTTGTATAGGTGTAAAAGAAGGATGTGCCGCATCAGGGCCTCCGTAAATATCTAATTTTCTTGATTTTATTTCCTTATCAGCCGTTTCTAAATAATGCGTGGGTAGTATGCAATCGGAATCTAAAATTATAAAGTAATCTCCTTTTGCTCTTTTCATTCCGTAGTTTCTCGTGAACCCCTGACCTTCATTTTCTTTAAAAAAATACTGTATGTCAAGCTTGTCGGAATATTGCTCTGCTATTTTATCGGATTTAATGTCTGATCCGTCTTCTATGATGACCACCTCAAAATTTTGCATAGTCTGCAATAACAGACTGTCCAGGAGTTCTTTTATTTCATCCGGGCGGTTATAAAGAGGAATTATAAAAGAATAAAACATAATTTATGAATTCGAAATCTTCTCATCAATTAAGTAATTATTTCTGTCAGCGGATGAACGGGAAACCAGTTCGGCTAAAAAACCGGTCAGAAAAAGCTGAGCCCCCAGCAGTACAAAAACAATTGCAAAGAAAAACAGCGGCCTTGAAGTCATTCCGTAAGCATGAAAAGCAAGCCTTCCAACCGACAGATATAAAAGGATTAACATACCGATGGAAAACATGACAACTCCCCAGGTACCAAAAAAATGCATAGGTTTTTTCCCAAAACGGGTAACGAACAAAATAGACATTAAATCCAAAAAGCCATTGATGAATCTTTCCAGCCCGAATTTAGTCGTGCCATATTTTCTGGCTCTGTGTTCAACTACTTTTTCTCCAATCTTATCAAATCCGGCTTGCTTAGCCATAACCGGAATATATCTGTGCATTTCACCGTAGATTTCTATTGATTTTATCACCTTACTGTTATAGGCTTTTAATCCACAATTGAAATCGTGTAATTTGATACCGCTGCTAATACTGGTTACATAATTAAAAAACTTGGATGGAATTGTTTTGGAAACCGGATCGTGTCTGGTTTTTTTCCAGCCGGAAACCAGGTCATAACCATCAGATTTTATCATTTTATACAAACCGGGAATTTCGTCCGGGCTGTCTTGTAAATCTGCATCCATAGTAATAACAACTTTCCCCTGACAAATTTTAAAGGCTTCGTTCAGGGCTGCTGATTTGCCGTAGTTTCGCATAAACCGAAAGGCCTTAACAGAAGAATCAGATTCAGATAACTTTTTAATTACCTCCCAGGAGTTGTCGCGGCTGCCATCATCGGCAAAAATTATTTCGTGCGTGAGATTATGCTCATTAGTGACTTTTTTTATCCACTCATAAAGCTCAGGCAACGACTCCTCTTCATCAAAGAGAGGAATCACTATGCTCAATTCCGGTTTGGTTATATGGCTGTTTGTATTATGCAATTTCTTGATTTTCCGGGGGGTTAGTTTTAACAAATAAGCTCGCTATTACGGATACTATAAGTCCCACTATGCAATATACTATGAAAGAAGAAATGGCCATAATCGCCGGGGAAACAAAAAACTCTATAAATCTAATCGATTGATTTTCTTCGATTTCTGACATATTTTGATCATAAATAGTCTGCTTGCTTTGCTCTAAAATCAGCTGCATTAATTCAGGATCTATGTATTTGTAAAATATAAAAGTATAAATACTGCCAATCAATGAAGCAATTGCAGTGACAATTATCCCGGTGACAAAAGCTTTTCCGAAGGGGAAGTAGCTTTCAGTTTCAGCATTTTTCTTACCGGTTATGCCCATCACTATGGAGAATATCAATATCCCGTAGAAAATAAAAATAATAGAACTGTGACTATGAACATTTAGCAGATAGGTAAGTATAGATACTAAAATTAATCCAAAGCCCCCTATTAAGCCCCACAAAACAGCAGGGTTCATGTTTTCCTCAGATACATTTTGATTCGGTGTTTCCATTTAGTCTTGATTTATTTTACGAAAATATAAACTTCCTCTTTAATTTCACTTACTATTATTCCAATATGCCCCTCTTTTGGTAATTACTCCACTTACTCTACCGGTCATTTCTTTGTTTAAAAAAGGGTTATTATTTGATTTGCTTTTTTTATTTTTCGAATCGTATGTCCACTTTTCTTCAGGATTAAAAATGGTATATTCAACTTCCTGGTTTATGTCAATTATCGGAACCGGTAAACCGGCTATATTTCTCGGGTTTATAGAAAGCCAATTTACGATTTCCTCATTCGTAACTTTAAAATCAAAAGCTTTTAAAACTGCCGGGTAAAGTGTTTCAAGGGATTGCATACCGTATGCGGCAATATCCAGTTCTACGTTTTTGGCATCGTCATCTTCCGGTTTGTGGAGGCCGGTAATACAATTTATGAGACCGTCTTTCAGTGCTTTTTTCAGTGCTTTTCTGTCTTCTTTAGACCTGAAAGGTGGTTTGACTTTATACAAACTATCATAACTTTCGAGTGCATTGTCATCATAAAGCAGGTGAAAAACACTAACTGCTGAGGATATTCTCAGTTTTTCACTTTTAGCTTGTTTGATATGGGGCAAAGAATGTTTAGTTGAAATGGCACCAATATGCAATCTGGAATTGGTGTATTCAAGCAACTTAATATCTCTTATTAAAGACACTTCTTCGCTTATAAAAGGGTCGCCGGAAAGTCCGAGCCTGGTGCTCACCGGTCCTTCGTGCATTATAGCTTTTTGAGTGATAGACTCATTTTCCGGAAAAGTAATCAGCAGACCGTTAAAAGCTTTTATATAAAAAAGAGATTTTTCAGTAACTCCTCCATTAAGGGGTTTTTCAAGTCCGTTAGAAAAAGCAAAAGCACCGGCATGGTGCAAATCGATCATATCTGTAAGTTTTTCCCCTTTGCAATCTTTAGTTACGGCTCCGATAGGTATTAGTTGGCAGATATATTTACTGCTTTTGGTAGTAATAAACTCAATTTCAGATTTGCTGTGCAGAGCGGGTTCTGTATCCGGTAAGCAGCCAATAAATGTAAAACCTCCGGCGGCTCCTGCCTCTGAAAGGCTTCTCATATCTTCCTTATACTCATAACCGGGTTCTCCGCTGCAAGCCGTAAGATCTGACCAGCCGGGACTTATAAAGGCATTAGAACAATCTTTTACAGCTACATTTTTAGCGTTTATTCCGGATTTTATATTTTCTATAATACCATTTTTAATAAGAATATCAACTGTTTGCTTGTTGTATGGAGAATTAGGGTCGCATACAGTGATATTTTTTAGCAGTAGGTGCATTTTAAAAATTTAGTCCTAAATTAAACTTAATCGGTAAAAATACGAAAAAACGGAGGATGAATACATTGAAAAATTGAGGAATAACATATTGATTTATTGAAAAGCTTGAATATTGTTTATTAGATGCCTTTTAACTAATTTTGCAAACCTTTTGGCCCCGTAGTTCAATGGATAGAACAAAAGTTTCCTAAACTTTAGATCCAGGTTCGATTCCTGGCGGGGCTACAAAAAGGATAAATGCCCCCGTAGTTCAATGGATAGAATGTGAGTTTCCGGAACTTAAGATGTAGGTTCGATTCCTACCGGGGGTACTTTT
>REEL01000134.1 GCA_007695095.1 Chitinophagaceae bacterium
TGCCGCCTTGCGTCAGATTCTGATTGTTAAAAACAAGGGTGTCTCCTTCACAAATAGTGTTATTCAGTACAGTTGTAAGCACAGGATTAACCATAAGTTGCAGTTCAACAATACTGTCACAACCACTTACAGAAGTGAGCGTATCTGTATATATTCCGGCTTCAAATAAGGGTTGTCCACCAAAAATCAGTGTATCCCCGGCACAAATCGTATCTGAAAATTGAATCGGCGTTGACTCTATCACACTCAGATTGAGCGTGTAAGTACTGTCACAACCTTCAGCAGTGGTAAATACCTGCTGAAAACTACCGCTTTCTCCAATACTTGTTCCAAAAAAGTCAATACTGTCACCTGCACAAATTTGTTCCACAAGGTTAAACTCATATACGGGATTTACTGTAAGTGTCAATTCAATAATGCTGTCACAAGCTTGTTGATTCGTTAGTGTATGAGTATAAACACCGGCTCCGGTTAAATTTGATCCGAAAAAAGAGAAGCTTTGTCCTGTACAAATACTTTCAGCAATTTGAGTTGTGTCAACTGCATTTACAAAAATTTCTATTGAGTCACTGCTTGAGCAACCAAAAGAATCTGTTATGGTAACAGCATAATTACCTCCGCTTTCAACTGTTACCGTTTGGGTTCCTGGCAATCCTGCCGGAGACCATGTATAAGTCACAAAATCTGCACCCGCATCTAACATGATTGGGAAATCATTAGAACAGATTTCCTGATTTCCTCCAAGATTGGTAAGTCCGCTCGGGCAAGTGGTGCTAAATAACGTTTTCCCTGACCAATCACTAATTGTGTCACTACATACCATACGCACATGAAAGCTGTAATCTGTATTTGGGTTCAGTCCGTTGATGACAAGCGTTGTATCAGTTATGTTGGAATAAATTTGCGTAAAATTGTTTGTTCCCGGTACAAAATTTTCATCTCCCACTTCAACAGTCCAGCTTTGTGCATTTGCATTATCATCCCAGGAAATTAAGGCTCCATCACTGTTTTCATTTAAAACTACAGGGTTACTAACTGCTTGGCAGTCGCTCACCGTTTGAAAACTGAATGGCCCGGTCCAATCACTTTGCTCACTACCACAAATTGATTTTATATATGCTACATACAAAGTAGCCGGATTTAGTCCTGTAATTTCAAAAGGTGGTTGCCCTCCAAGATTAAACGTTTGCAAAGCATTGCCTGTCCCGGGTGTAAACGAACCGTCATTTATTTCTATCACAAAACTATCGATGCTTCCGACATGATTCCAATCCAAAATTGCACTGTTAGATGTCGCTTCCACAAGGGAAATACCTGCCGGTTTCCCACAAGGAGTTACTTCTATTTTAAAATCAAAAGATCTTAGGTAAAAGGGTGCATTATGCCTGTTCAGCATGATATAGTAAGTACCCGGCGTAAAAAACTGTTCCCTTTGAAATGAGCTTGCTGTTGAAAAAACAGTGTATAAACAAATAGAAGACTGTGGGCATTGATCCATTATAGCCATTGAAGCGCCTCCCGGATTATTTTCCCATTGAATGTTCACAGCAATATTTTCAGTAACATCTACCTGGTAAATCATATCCTGTCCGACACCTAAAAAACCTAAGCAGGTAGTTTGTTCATAATCATCTCCCCTGAAGTAAGTTGACTGATTCAAATCAATAAAAGGCAAGTCTCCCGGAACATCCACAACAATCGGGTTTGAGCAGTTATCTCCTTGACCTACAGTCCTGAAAACATAAGGCCCGGTCCATTCCGATGAATCACTTCCGCAAACAGCACGAAAATAAATATCGTAAGCAGTGTTTTCATCTAAGTTGTCAATTGTAAAAGGGTAAGTATTTGAACTCACAACAGTGCCGTTTCCTGGCGTGAAACCCAAAGGTGCATATTCAGCAACCCAGTCATTTACTTCAGCCGGATTGTCCCATGTAAAGTGAACAGAATTACTGCTCACACTATCCACAAATGGATTCAGAATTTCTACACATGCCGGAACTTCCCTGACTCTGAAATTTTTTATTTGAATGATAGAAGATGAACTGTTAAAGGTTGTGTTACTTGAGCTTGCCAAAAAACCAATCAATTGTTTCCCCGTATAGCCGCTTAAATTGACCACTTTTCTTGTCCAAAACCATTCAGGTGGTGCATTTTTATCCGCAACAAATTCTATATTTTGAAAAAGAAACTGTAGTGTTTCTCCTAATTGATAATTGGTATTCGAACTTAGCCTGACTTGTAATGTTTCATCTATATTTAACTCGCCGGGATAATCCTGATTTCCGGTTCGTAAACGAATATCAAATTCAAGTTGATATTCTGAAGTGCCGTCCCCAAAGTCTATTGCTTTTGAAATGATATAATCAAATCTTTGTCCGGTAAAACTTATGGTAGCATAATCATCAGCAAGCCCCCAGTTAAGTGAATTGAAAGTAGTAATTGTAGAATTGTCATTGAAAGATGCCCTTGCTTTTGTCCAGCAATGAGGCAACTCAGCATTTTCAATAGTGACAGTATAATCGGGAGTTTCCCATCCACATATAGTAGTGTAATTTACCGGGCCTTTCCAACTCGATTCACCGGAATATCCGCACTGTGTTTTGATGTAAAAATCATATTCAGTAGTTTCATCTAAACCAACTATCAATACAGTGTCTTGATCTGTAACAGTAATAGTCAAAATCTCTTCCTCATTGCCTGGTGTAAAACCACTGAATCCGCCCTCAATCAGCCATTCGTTTTGGCCAAATGGAGCAAACCATTCCAATACGACTTCATACGCACCTGGAGTTAAAAGTCCAAAGGAATCTACTTGATTACAGACAAACGGAACAATAGCAATGTTATCTATATTTAATGGTGTGCTACCGGTTTGCTGCTCTACAAATTCGAATGCAAAGAATAATCGTTCCCCGTTGAGACTATCAATTTCAAGCACAATCTCTTCCCATTGATCAGAAGAAGTGGTAAAGGTTCCAAGTAAAATATCAAAATTATCCGGATGTATATAGGTTGACCTCGTCGCCCAAACATTATAGGTATTTGAGGCCCCGGCTGTTGCGTTTTTGGCATCCCAGCGCAAGATATGGTTGGATCCCACATTGATTGCCCGACTTACAAAAAAGCCGTCGTTATCTTCAGTTTCAATGTAACCCTGACCTAAAGTCCAGGCAGTATCAGGTATTGAAAACCAAGTCAATTGTTCCGGTAATGTATCATTAAACTCCTCTATGCTCGAGTTTGCAGTACTCACCATCGGCACATAGTAATTGAGCGGTCCCACCCAATCAGAAGTGTCACTACTACATGCTGCACGAACATAGTAGTCATATTGAGCACCCGGTATTATGCCAAAAAGGGTATTAAAATTTGGAGAAGTGTAAGTGTTGGCAAAAGTTTCATTGCCTGTTCCGGGCGCAAAGCCTGGTTCTCCAAGTTCAGTGTCCCACGAGTTTTCATTGCTACCCGGCTGCCATTCAAAAGTTGAAGAAAAAGAAGAATGACCACGTACATTTACTTCTGATGGCGGAAGGCAGCTTCCTGCCGGAAAAACATTAATACTGTAATCTTCCGCTTCTCCCCAAACCACATTAGTAGGACAAGGAGCTAAATTATTCGTTGAATTTCTAACTGCCACAACCCTTAAGCGGGTAATCCCTGTATCGGCAGTTGCAGGAATGGTTACAGGTATTGTTTGAATGGAGTTATTTGGAAAGTTAAAAACACCTGTCAAATTTTCCGCAGGATCATCAAAAACTCCATCTTGATTCCAGTCTGCATAAACGCCGGCCTTGGGTCCATTTTGGATAGGAAAACCGGTGCGTAATTGCAGGTCGTATGTCTCCCCTGCTACTACATTTATTACCTGATCCGTATAATCACTATAAGCAATTTCATTTATACCGGAAGTATTTGTAATATTATTCAAACCAAATAGACTAACTCCGGGACCACTGGTAATAGATGAAAATTGAGGTAAACAATAGCCATCCAAATCCAGCATTATAATTTTAAACTCATCTAAAAATATTTCATCCCGCTCACCGGTTCCGGATATTGCTTCTATTGTCCATCTTAAATAAACATAATCACCATCTGCTAAATCAACGGGTGTAAAATGTCTGGGGTTCGTAAAAGTTAAATTAGGGTTAGCCTGAGCATTTACCGGAGTAGTATTTGACCAGCGATCAACCCAGCTAAGCATATCATCATCAGATACGGCAAAGGTAGTTCTGGTAGAGTTGTTTTGATCATTAAATCGCTGATATACAAACGAAGTTCTGATATAATCCACGTCTCTGCCGGTATTATTTTGAATCTTCAGGATTATACTTCCCGGATTCAATTCATCATCGTCAGGTTGGAACATCAATTTGGAAGAACTCCCATTTGCTGGATGTGCATAAATGCCTCCAAGTGAAACACCTTGATCAGCCGTTCCTCTGGCAAAACTACCTGTTACACCCTCATCTCCAAATAAGACATCCCCTCCGGACAATCCTGTTACAGACCATGCATTGCTATTTAGCTGACCCGGAGCCGGTGTAGCAGAAAAACCTGTCCCCTGATACTGACCGTTCAATACACCGGGAACACTTTCTTCAAAATTAATAATGTATTCTTCATTAATACTCCCGATTTGCCATTGAGCTTTAAGTTGATTAACAGTCAGAAAGAAAAATAAAGGCAGGAAATATTTTACTGTTGTAGTGCAGAAATTTCTCATTAAAATACAGTTTAAAGTGTAAATATCGTCAAAACAAAGCTAACAGAATTGTTTTCATGAGCTAAAATATTAAAAATATTGAAAAAAATTCACCATAATTATGTTAATTTATTTATAAGTCTAATGTGCTAATGGTAAAATGCTTTAAATGAAAAAAACATAAAAAATTTTATTCACAGTAAGCAATTAAAAATT
>REEL01000135.1 GCA_007695095.1 Chitinophagaceae bacterium
TGCGGCTAAAGCTTCCCATGCAGCAAAATTGATGAGAGAACTTATAAAAATCAGGCCGGTCAGTAGCTTAATTGATTTATGCATCTGATGGTTGATAATTTGAACTATTGTTTCTTGATAGGTAAATTGAATAATTTAGCTATCTTCGACTTCTCAAGGAAAACGAAGTTATATTTAAGCTACTGTTATTAAATGGAATATATTACTAATTCTTGAACTTTTTTAGGTATGAATATTCTTTTACAAATCCGGTTAAAAAACGACAGGTATGTTCATTAAAATCAATTCGCCGATTATTGTATATTTGATCAAGATCTTTTGATTCACAAATTTTTTAATTAGAGCAATGATTACAAATTCATCCTAAATAAATTTTCGATATTGGCAAAAATTGAAATACAGCTAATGATTCAGCATTTCAAAAGTCCACACAGCGACATAGTCCAGATTTCAACGCTTCCATGGCACTCGTACGGTGCCATTCAGCTAGCGAGAGTTGTTGCTTATACAAACCCGACACATCAAAGCGCACCCAACATTTCTCCCAAAAGTCCCGTAGAATAATTTTTGTTTTAACGATAATCACTCCATGAACATATCCCAAATAAATTCTTTAATAAAGGTCGCACTGCTGATTTTTACGGGATTTGTCATCATACCGCAAAACTCGGTCGCACAGCTCACACCACCCGAGTTCAATTTTGAAACCTATGGAGTGGTTAGTTCATCCGGAGCAACTCCTTTTTGGCTGCAGAGTAACCGCTATGGCATGTTTGCACCGGACGGCAGCCACATTCTTACGCGCTTTCAGGCGCACGGGCTTGGATACTTTGGAGGCAGCGATAGTGACCGCTTCACCCTCCGCTATGGCGTCGACCTTATTGCGCGTCCGGGCAGCTCCTCTACCCTGTCGTTTAACCAAGGGTATTTACGAATGGATGCTTGGGGACTATTTTTACAGGCGGGCAGGTTTCATAACACCTCACCGATTCATGATGAGGAGTTGGGAATGGGATCGTTAGGAATCAGCAATAATGCAGCGCCCATTCCACAACTACGGGTAGGGCTTACTAACTGGACTTCACTACCGTTAACTCGCGACTTTGTTCAAATAAAAGGTTATATCGCCCATGGCTGGCTGGGCAGCAGGCGAATTACAGATAATGTTCTTTTGCATGAAAAGGTAGGTCATGCACGGTTTGGAGGTGATTTCCCTCTCAATATCTATGGAGGGCTTGCCCACTATGTATTGTGGGGCGGAAAAAATCACCCGGATCATGGAGATATTCCGGCCGGTATCAGCGAATATTTTAATGCGTTTTTTGCAACAAAAGCCGGAGATGACTCTCCTCCACAGTTCCAGGCATATATGTATGGAGACCATATTGGGGCATGGGATTTCGGCTTCTTCATGGAATTTGAAGATGTGGATATCAAAGTTTACAGACAGTTCCCTCTGGAAACCAAAGACAATCTTAAGTTTAAAAGTCTGCAGGATGCTTTAACAGGGGTTAATTTTCAATTCAATGAATCCTTTACGCTTCCAATAAATGCTCTTACTTATGAATTTCTATACACCAAATACCAGGATGGACCAAGAGTTCCTGAACCTGAAGGTTTGAGAGATACTCATCGAGGTAACGAAAACTACTACAATCATGGACTGTATAGAACAGGCTGGGTGTACAACTCTCGAACGATCGGCAACGCTCTTTTTATCCCCAGCAGTGACCCCAATATCGGGGTGTTTAATAACCGCATCGTGGCCCATCATCTTGGAGTATCTTTTAGCCTGATGCGTAACATTTCACTGAGCACAAAAACCACATTCAGCCGAAACTATGGTAAAAGATGGGATAATCGTATTCCAGACGATGAAGAGAAGATTGGCTTGTTTGACCCCTATATCATCCAGTGGAGTTTCTTTGCAGGTCTGGAAACTCCATTGAATTGGTCTGGGAATACAATTACAATTCTCACTGAAGCCGGATTTGATAACGGAGCACTTGTGGGTGATCAATTTGGAATATTGGTTGGCATAAGATGGATACCCAGATGAACGAGAAAGTATAATATTGATAAATAATGCTATATATTTTACTCAGGAATTAATATTTTTTAGGTCATCCGTCACTATCTATTACGAAATTTCATCCACTTTATATTTTGGTTAGTTGTCTAATCAGTTAATTTATTTTTAATAAAAATGAAAATAAATACTACATATAAATAAAGTCGATTATACAATCTTTCCTTATATATTCTGTAAGGCATACGTAAATTATACTTATCAATAAATTGTGGGTAGTAATTAATTGATTCAGAGGTTTGATGTATATATCCCCCACAACTAAATATGATGCAATTATAGCTTAAAGAATTGCGTATTTTTATCATAAACTCTTCTTGTTTTATTGCACCCATTCCTACAACTATAAACTTAGGTTTTAGAGAGTTAATAGTTTCCATAATTTTTATAAATTCTTCATTGTCAATATTATATCCATGCCTGTATCCTATAATATTAATATTTAAAAACCCTTCTTTTATATTTCGTACTGCTTTGGTGATTGCATCTTCTTTGGATCCTATAATATATATGCCATCACCACTTTTACAGCTCTGTTCAAATATTATGGGAGACAGGCTTGTTAAATCAAAACTAGTTCTATCAATTCCAGATTTATAAAAGATCTGCATAAATTTTACAAGCATAATACCATCATAACCAATTCGATCTACTTGTACCAAAAGGTCTTTTCTTTTAGACATCTTTACATATGAAACTGGATTCAAAAATGTAATTAATACAGTTTCCTTTACCTCGGATTTAATCAACTCTACTATATCACTTAAATCGATAGCCTTTTTATGTAATATATTGTTCATATAAATGTAAAATTGTCAGATTTAGTAAAGTGCCATTGAGACATATTTCTATGGTCTTTATACGGAATTTTCTTAGAGTCTTCTTTTATAGGTTTTTCACACTATAAACAAGCAAATAATCAAATCCTGAAATTACGTTACCAATGACGAGATCTTTGTTGTGCAAAGATTAAGAGAATACATAATTGATAAACATCGTATATCATATTATGAAAAAATGAAAACAAATATATTATAATTAGAATATATGTTAGCCTGTTTTTAATTGCTATTTTATATAAAATAAATATATATATCATACTGCCAATAACTCCAAAATCATAGAGTAATCTAAGAAAATCATTATGCACATGAACATCATAACCATAATAATCCATAACTAAACTTCGGGATTGTTCTGCCCCTAATCCAAATAAGATGTGAAATATATTACTTTGCAAGTAATCTTCAAAAATATACATCGTTAACCAATACCTGGTTATAAATGATCCATCCTGTAGATCTCCATCCCTTAACATAATTCCGGAATCAGTAAGAGCGGATAAGGCTCCATATATGGGATAAACAAATGACAATAAAAGAACTGTTACAATGAACAATTTCTTCATATGCTTTCGCTCACCATACCCCATTGAAAGTAAAACAATTACAAGAAATAAAACTAGTGCAGAGCGAGTTTGACTAATCAATAATAAATAAACAACAGGCAAACCAAATAGTAAAGCATAAATCTTTGGCTTGTCAACTACTAATACAACATAAATTATTAATAAATAGATAGATAAAGTTGTTGCCGATACAGAGAACCCACTAAACCTATCATATTCCGTTACAAGGCTAAGAATAAGTAGAGCTGTAATCAATATCACAGCCAAATACTCAAAAAATGAGTTGAAAATTAAATCACTTTCCTTTGACCATACACTACCCGCTACTGTGTATAAGACCAATGCAAATAATATAAATATAGCCGGATTATAACTAGATAAAATAACACCTGAAATGATTACAAAAACAAAGAAAAGTATGATATATATAGATAGTTTATCATAATATATATTCCTTCTCACCTCCACTATCATGAGCATTATTAGTGGGGCAATTAGCATAGTTATATAAATATTAACAAACACATCATAGTTAGTATGCAAATATCCGGAAATAGTATTTGTTGCAAATAGTATTATTACTACGTAAACCATTAATATAATACCAAGAGAAACTCTCAACACATTATTCACAGTATAATGGGTTTAATATTATTCTTTTCATTTATGGCAATTAATTATTTGCAATAAACACTATCTGATTCATCTTATTTTTAAATCAAAATCAAGTGAGTTAATACACATTTACTTTTCATCTTCAATTAATAGTTCATTAGTACAGACTTCTGTCAAAAATGAGCTCCCAGAATAAATTTGACTGTGTGAAACTATAAAGCAATCTATGTGCTCATAACCACTAAGAGAGATAATTAAAGAAGAACCAAATGTATAAATTGTAAGATTCTTGATATGTGGTGCTATCATTTCTAATGTATAGCCATGCTGATAAAAATCATACTTATTTATGATATTTTCACCCTTAGAATACCTATGCTCAATGTAGTAGTCGATTTCATATTTTTTTATAATATTATTAACAATTCGTTCGTAATTCTCTTTTTCTTGTTTGTTGTCTTTTTTCCGTGGTTGACTTAGAGGCTGGCCAATAAATATTTTTTTATTATCTAATTTTTGAATAAGATGGGCCGGGATATCTTCAATTGGTTTTAATATTAACTTATCTACATCAAATGATTTAAAAGATTCATGAACTTTATCGGGCATGAAAATTTGCACTTTATTTACTTTATTTTTAAACCATTTATGATCTCTGTGTGTTATTACATTTTTAAATTTTTGCTTTAAGTTGTTTTCAATAAAATTATAATGGTAATTATAATGCCCATCCTCTACAATGACAATCTGTCTAGGATTTATATAGCTTATTATATATTGGCTTATTGTCAATTCTAAATTAGATAAATAAACTGTATCTACATTAAATTTCTTTTCTCTTAATAATTTATTAACCTGAACAAAAGGAAATCTATTCTTGGAAACTATATTATGCATGTTATTTTCATCAATGAATCGTAACACCTCATGTTTATTTGAAATATGGATAACCTGATAATTATCACTTATATAATTTAAAGAATAGTAAATATCATTAAATTTATAAGAGATAATCAAATCTATCATATTATTGTCATCAGAAACCGACGCTTCTTTCATTTACTTATTATTTTTTTTAAAAAATATTTACCTAAACCCATTACGGCTAAACAATACATTGCAAAAGTTATTGCAGTACCAAAAGCAACACCGGCAATTCCATAACCAGCAGTTACAAGAAAATAATTGATAGTGATATTTACAATAACAGCAATAATAATTACCAACAGGTAATAAACTTGTTTATCAATTATATTCAATACATTTCCCCAGCCAGCTGAAAAAGGTATGAATAATGTTCCAAAAGCTATGATTTGAAGAGAGTGTATACCAGGTATATATTCGGGTAACAGAGTTCTTATAATCCATGGGAAAATTGTTAATACACCAATTAATACCGGGATTACTAATATCCCAGTATATTTGGTTTGTATCCATGCCCAATGTTGTAAAGAACTTTTTGTGTTAGACTTCCCCCAATCATAGGCCATTCTTGGGTATAATTGTTGGGAAATAATATTTGGAAACAATGTCATTCCACCAAATACGATAATTGCCATGCTATAAAAACCAAGCTCTTCCGTTCCTAAAAATAGGCTAATTATCCATCTATCAACTGTATTCAAAAAAGTATATGTGATGCCAACAGCCATGATCGGAAAACCAATTCTTATAAGATTTTTCACTTCTTTCCAATCATAGTCGATACTATACGAAATAGATGACTTTTTATATATGTAAGTGACGGCTATAAATAATGCTGCAGTATATGCGATTATAAATCCTTCAAGCTTAAATAGGTAAGTTAACGGTATAGCAAATAAAGGGAATAGAGCTGAAAACAGAAGTTGCTTCTTACTAACAAAACTAAACAATGTATTTGCCTTAAGTGAGGCATTAACCAAGTAATAAAATTGTGTAACTATAAATAAAGGAATTAACCACAATAAAGATGATCTTAAATTAGGGTCATTTACTATTAATGAAGCAAATAAAAGAAATACTAAAGCAATTACTGAGCTTATGCAAACCGTGGAGAAAGTTATATTTTGAATGTGTTTTGCCTTTTTTACATCATTCTTACCTAAATTAATTGGAATCTCTCTGTTCATTCCATTTGAAATTCCAAGTTCAAATAGGCCTCTGTAAGCAATACTCAAATTTAATAAATACCAGATTCCCCAAAGTGCAGGGCCCAGTATTTTTGCAGCTGTTAACTCAACTAAAACTCTTGATAATTGGTATATAAATGTAGATGAACTATAAAAAGAAAACTCTTTAACCAATGAATTTTTGAACACCTTTCCTATTAAAGAAAAATTCAAATTGAGAATCCATTAATTTCGTTGCCGCCTAAAGGATTTCCTTTTTTAATATTTTTTAAAGACACCTTTCCCAGTATCTCATTTAAATACTTTGGGTGCAACCCATTCCCCGGCCTGATCGACCTCACATTCTCCATCGTAAACTTCTCCCCTATCTCTATATCTTTAACTGCAAAAATAGAACGTGCAAATTGTTTGTTTTTTTCTACTTTTTCGGACAGTTCGTAGGTTACTTCTCCCAGAGCTTTTTCTGCCTGTCTAACTGCTTGCACCATAGACCTGAATTCATGAAAATCTAAGGAAAAATCTGCATCAATTCCGCCTACTGTTTTATCCATGATAAAATGTTTCTCAATTACTTTTGCTCCCAAACTTGTGGCTACAATAGGAACAATATGTTCCAAAGTATGATCAGAGAGCCCAACTTCAACACCAAACCTCTTTTTCATATCAACCATTGTTCTCATATTAGCGAGTTCAATAGGAGCCGGATAAGAGGAAGTGCATTTTAAGAGTATAATTTGTTCATTGCCACTCTTTTTGCAGGTGTCTACAGCAAGTTGAATATCCTCTTCTGTGGCAATGCCGGTACTCATAATAATAGGTTTTCCTTTAGAAGCAGTGTATTGAATCAAGGGTATATCATGAATTTCAAAAGACGCAATTTTATACGCCGGAGTATTTAAATCTTCCAAAAAATCGACTGCAGTTCTATCAAAAGGAGAGGAAAAACAAATTAACCCTTCTTCTTTTGCCACATTGAACAACTCTTCATGCCATTCCCAGGGTGTATACGCTTCTCCATATAACTCATATAATGTTTTCCCCTTCCATAGCCCGTCTTTAATTTGGAAGTATTCATTATCACAATCTATGGTAATGGTATCTGCCGTATAGGTTTGGAGCTTGAATGCATCAGCGCCTGCACGCTTAGCAGCCTTAACGGTTTCAATAGCATTTTCAAGACTTCCGTTATGATTAGCTGATAATTCCGCAATTATAAAAGCCGGATGACCATACCCTATCTTTCTTTGGCCTATTTCAATTTCCTTCATTGAATTATTGAATATATTCATTAAAACCTTTGTAAACTTTTTTTCCGATTGATATTTCAGTGTAATCAGATATCGGAAGACCTATCATATCCTCAATAGACCAACGAACATCCTTGAATCCCAAAAGATCTCTGAAACGTACAGTGCTCGAAAATCTTGGATTAATTTCAAAAACTATGGGACCTTTATTTGTCAACCGAAGCTGCACATTAATGCTCCCAACTAAATCTAGTGTACTAGCTATATCGTGCAGTAGATTAGTTATTTCATTATTTGAAACAACTTCTGCATATCCAGTAAATCCCCCCATTAATTCTCTTTTAAGAATGATTGATCTAATCAATCTGTCCCTACTTCTAAAAACACCACAAGTATATTCTCCAGTATCCCCATCTAAATATTCCTGCACTATAAAATCATTTTCTATCCCCTTAAATGCTTTGAAGGTTTCAGAATCACGAACTATGTTTACTTGAGAACTTCCTGATCCTGTCCTGGATTTCAAGACTACAGGAAATTTTTCTATAGTATCAATTTCATTTAGTAAGTATGTAATAGGATATGGAAGATTATTACTTTGTAAAAATTTAGCAGTTAAAAGCTTATCAAAGCCAATTTCTAAAGCTTCTTTTGAAGCCATGATTAAATTAGCTTCTCCAATTTGTCTTATATCTTTTTTAGAAAAATACCTTAATTCAGGTTCGGAGATAGGTATTATATAATTAATTTTATACTGATTAACAATGCTTTCAAGATTGGAAACATATTCAGAATTACTACAAGGCAGCCCAATTAAGAAATTTGGGTATATAAATTTTGCTGCATTTTTATCTGTTATATCACATCCATATAAATTATTAACAAGATTACTTTCATTAAGTATTTTGCCGATACTTTGGCCTATATCGCCTCCACAACCGGTTACTAGTACATTGATTTTCTCACTACTCATATTTTGCTATCACATTGGAATCTAAAATTGTATTGACGAAATCTATTTTATCGCTCTAAAACTTTGTATGAATACTCGTTTTCGGGATCAATCAATTTGACATCCTTGATAAGATGTGCTGTATTGTATGGAGTATGTATTATTTCATAACTTTTATCAGAAGTATTTATAATCGCCCAATTTGCTACGCCTCCTTTTTGCCTTGATTGTCCCACAGATCCACAATTTATGAGGATGCTATTTTTGCATTTATGAATAAAGGAGTAATGAGAATGACCAATCAAAACGAAATCGTGCACATCAGAATTACACTCATCTAATTTTTCAATAGATGCATCCGGGTATATGTATTCATCGATGTTATTTGGGCTACCATGATTAAGCTGAAATGATACCCCGTCAATAACAACGTCTTTTTGGCTCGGCAATGAAAACAACCATTTTAATTTTTCATCATCAATATTTTTGAGTGCCATTTCATGACCACTGCCATATTTTTCTTTGAGGCTTTTAGAGTCAATCTTGTTTTCATAAAGAGCTTTTAGAATATCTTCATGATTCCCTTTAATAATTTCATAACTCCACTCCGAAAGTGCTTCCAGAATTACTTCCGGTCGATAGTAATAACCAACAATATCTCCTAAAACCAGAAGTTTCCTAATCCCTAAAGCAGTAGCTGATTTAAGAACTTCATTAAACGCATATTGATTTCCATGGATATCTGCTATTACTCCGATTTTCATATTAAAATTTCACTTCTTTTAATATTCTTTCTGCAGCTTCTGCTGGATCAACTAATTGCTGATTTGATTTAAATGCTATAAAATCATTTTGTTTGGGAAAAGTATTCTCTCTAATTGTCTTCTGCATGCCGGTATCCAAAACACCCGGATCAATATCATATATACTAAGATTATTATTTTCTTCATCTAGGATTTTAAAAAACATAGCCATATATGCTTTTGCCGATCCATATAAAGACCAATATTGTATCGGATTATTCCTTGCTCCTGATGTTATATTAATAATTGATATTCTTTGCTTGGGGTATCTTTTAATCAGACTGTTAACAAGATTAACAGGATAATTAATATTCACAGCTATAGAGTTTTTTATTTCAGAAAAACTAAAGGTGCCAACAGGTTTTATGGGAACTATTGTACCTGCATTGTTAAACAGAAAAATAACACTTTCCTCTGCTAAAAATTGATCGAGTACGTTTAAAAGTTCCTCAGAAAATGGTTTGGATAAATCAGTTGGTACAAGAAAAAGATTTTTATTGTTAAAGTTGCTATGATCGTCATGAAGTTCCCGAGAAAGGGACAATACAATACTTTTTTTGTCTTGTAAGATAATATCTAAAAAAGATTTGCCCAGGCCCTTATTTGCCCCTGTAATAACAACTATTTTTTTCATTTTATTTATGCAGGTCAACAAATTATGATTGTTAGTCTATTCTAAATTTGGAGTGTATAATAACATCAACATACCTTAAATTATACAAACAATGATTCTTCAACACCGCTTCCAAAACATAACCAGAATTTTTTAAAACCGGATAAAGCTTAGGCCTTAGATCAAGCGCATAGGTGAAAATTTTATGTAAAGTTAGTTCTTCGAATGCTACCTCTTCAATAAGCTTTAAAAAAATGTGCCAATAATTTTCGAAATAAGATGCTTCTAAAGATGTGTCCATTATGAAAGATATCTCGGCATTCTTATCAACCCAATTAATATGAACCAAGCCACCATATCCAATGCATTTATCTCCTTCTAAGAAGGAAAAGAGGATTTGATTTGGTTGTTCCTGATCAAAAAGCCTGGCCACTATATTTTGAAAATATTGATCCTGATCTTTTTCTTCTAACGGCTTGTTTTGACGCAAATGATAGATCTGTTCATTTCGCCATTTCATAATTTTATAGCGGTCTTGAAACCGAATAGGGATCAAATAATATTCATTCTTTGAGAAAACTTGCCTATCTAAGCAAGTATAAGAATCAGGAAAAGTCATTTAATTCAATCTTTTAAATCCAGAATGACAAACAGGCCCCTCAAGTAGAGCATCAATATTTTCTTGCCCAATTATACACTTATGTATTAAGTGATAAACTTCATTTAAACTTTCAAAGTATTGATCAAAGTAAACATCTTCATGGGCAACTGCAGCGTAAAAATTTGTACTGGCCAGAATCCCTTGTTTTAGCATTTCTTGAGTTACCAAGGTTTTGAATTTGATTGCATCGGAATGATTAAACGAATAGGTTGAAATCGATGGAATTCCTGCTATTGAAATGCTTAAATGGTTGCTATCAGCCAATTCTTGCCATCCATCACGCATTTTATAGCCTTTTGCAGTAATTATCTCCCAAGATTTAATGCGTTCCATTACTTCAAGTGTTTTCAGAGCAGCGGTAGGCCCTATTCTTTCTGTCCAAAACGTACTGCTAATAAATGTTTTTTGAGCAGCTTCCATTATGGATCGTCTGCCTACAACAGCTGTTAAGGCATACCCGTTACCAATAGTTTTACCATACATGGCTAAATCTGGTTCAATTCCATACTTTTTATGTATCCCCCCAAATGTTTCTCTAAACCCGGAAGTACATTCATCAAAAATCAAAATAATATTATTCTGAGTTGCCAAGTCTCTGACCTTCTGCAAAAAATTATCTTCCGGCCCAAAATTTCTTTCCACCTCCATTTTGATAACACCGATATCATGTTCAGCCACAATTTTAACTAATTCTTTAAAATCGTTGTAATGGAAAGGAAATACAGTGTTTTTAAGATTCTTTGGCACACCTGCCGGATGTAATCCTGGTAATAAATGGTCTGCCAGTCCGTCACCCTCATTGTGGTTGGTAGATAAATACCAATCATGCCAGCCATGATAGCCGCATATTGCAACCTGATCTTTTCCTGATGCAGCTCTGGCAATCCGAATCGCAATTGCGTTGGCCTCTCCGCCACTTCTTGCAAAACGAACCATGTCAGCCCAAGGATTAATTTCAACTAGTTTCTCTGCCAAAAATACCTCCTCCGGACAAGAAAGTGTACTCATATTACCTTTCCTAACAGATTCCATTACTGCTGCATCAACCTCTTCATGCCCATATCCTAAAGTATTGGTTCCAATACCCATTATGGACATATCAATAAATTTATTGCCGTCTAAGTCAGTAACTAAACATCCCTTAGCCTCTGAAAAATATGAAGGCCAATGATCTGGCAAAAACATTTCCGGCCTTTTGGAAAGCAACATTGTGCCTCCGGGAATCAGTTGTTTAGCTTTTTTATATAATTCTTGTCCTGAGCCCATAATTTATGATTTATCTTTGTTCAATGATTTTAAATAGCCCTCGTTCCTTATAATATCTTGATTTTTGAATTTATGTATATTATTGATAATGTAATAAGTGTACTCCTGCCATGAAGCTGTAGTTCCAAGTTCAGACACCAATATCTTAATAGCTTCAAGGTCATTGGGCTCATCAACTGTCATTCGAATGTGATTGAAATTTGAGGAAGATTTATAATGCACAGCTTTGAACAAGGTTCCACCTTTTAGATTTGAATTATTTCTAATATATGGTGTTACATGCTCTCTATCAGATGTGGATTTTGCTTCATTCCAGGCTTTCTCCAATGCTTTAAAGGTGAAAACCTCAATATCTTGTCCGTCAGGATATTCTTCCAATATGACATTTGCGCCATAATCTGCTTTTTCTTTAATGGTATACTCGATAACTGAATCAATTAAGTCCGCATCAAGCAATGGACAATCAGATGTGACTCTCACAATATAATCTGGCAAATAGGGCAATGCTGCTTGATAAAATCTATCCAAAACATCATTTAAATCGCCTTGGTAAACTGCAACTCCTAATTTTTCGGCTATACTTAGTATAGTATCGACTCCAACTTCCTCTGTAGTTGCCACTACGAAATTCGTTACTAATTTGGACTTCTTAACTCGGTCTATGTGTAATCCTAAAAGTGTAGTGTCTCCTATAGTTTTGATAACTTTCTCAGGAAAGCGAGTGCTTCCTACTCTAGCCTGAGTAATCAACAATATTGTTAATGGTTCCATACTGCGGGGTTTAATAAATAGGATTCATTTACTACAATATTATCAATTTCATTAAAGGCTTGATGAGGAACTCTTGAAGCCAACATTTTTATATTATTTTCCATTTGATTTAAAGAGTCGACACCTATCAGTATTCCATCAATATAAGTTTTTGATAAAGCATAATGTAGAGCCAATGCTGCTTTCTCAACACGATACTTTTTCGCAATAATTTCTAATTGTTCTAAGTATGCTTTTAAGGGATTCAGTTTTAAAGGAATTTTATTTCTACTCATAAAAAACAAACCCTGAAGAAAAACGGATCTGGTATGAATTTCAATATTATTAGCTTTTAACTTTTCTAAAGCTTTCCCTCTTAAGTTGTAATTATCTAAAGCATTAAAAGGTAATTGAACCACTTCAAATAATTTATGATTGCAAATTTCGTCGACTTGCTCATTAGTGTATAGTGAAATACCTAATTTCAGATACTTTTTACCCTTTTGCTCTATTAACTTTTCAATATTTTTTTTACTTGATTCCCTAAAGTCTTCAAAACTATGGAACATTATTGTATCCACTTGATCAACTTTTAAATTTTGAAGAGAGTTTTCAAGTGATTCTAAAGGCGTAGCTCCCTGCTTAAGATTAAACTTGGTAATAATTTTAAAATCTTTATCTAATCGAGATTGATTATAATTGCCTATTCTTTTTTCGGAATTCCCATAAGCTGCCGCTGTATCCAGAATATGAATATTTGATTTATGAACTAAATCAAGAATATTAAATACTTCATCTTCAGTCAATTGCCCGGTACTGTTATTGATACCGTAGTTCATTCCAAATTGAACCGTTCCTAAAATAATCTTACTGTTCATAGATAGGATTAAAAAGGGCCATTCTTAAGATATCATCATACCCTAACTTTGTTATTACATGCTTTTTATACACGCCTTCAACAGTAAACCCCAACTTTTTATATAGCTGCACCGCTGATTCATTGTTACTACGAACACCTAAATTAACCTTCCTTAAATCTATATCTTTAGAAAAACAATACATTATAACGGACAATGAAGCCTCTTTTGCATAGCCTTTTCCCCATTCCTTTTTCTCCCCCATCATTATTCCATACTCACCATATTTATGCCTGAAATTAATAGGGTCAATTTTAATATTCCCAATGTGCTTCCCATTTTCCTTAATATGAATAGCCCAAAATAAAATAGATGATTTCTCTACATTGAGCAGAAATTCATTAAGCTTATCAAGTGTATAATCACCACCTGATTCTAAATATGCATTAACTTCTGGATCATTCATCCAGTTTACATATACACTTGAAAGGTGATTTATTCCAAGCGGAACTAATTGGAGTCTTTCAGTTTCAATAATTGGAGTCTTAACTTTCATAAAATGATAATACTTTACTTATCACAAAGTTTAACTCATTGTTATTTAGAGTTGGATACATCGGCAAACTAATACAATTTTGATAATAAGCTTCTGCGTTTTTCATATCACCTTCTTTCCAACCAAATTGACGGTAATAGGGCATTAAATGGCATGGAATGTAGTGGATCTGGGCGTAAATGTTGTGCTCACGCAGAAAATTATATAAGCCTAATCGATCTTCCACTTCAATCACATACAAGTGATATGCATGCCCTTCTACTACTCCCGACTGACCTTTAATGAATGGTTTTCCATTAAAAGCTTTGAAATAAGTTGATGCAATTTCTCGGCGCCTTTCTAAACCTATTGCTGCTCGCCCAAGCTGACTTTTCCCTAAAGCACACTGAAAATCGGTGATGCGGTAATTATAGCCAAGCTCTTGCATCTCCATATACCAGTTGGGATACTTATGAGTCGTATGTTCTGAGGCATGAGAGGAACCAACTGCAAATTCGACTGAGTTTTGGTACTCAGACTCATCTTTAGTAATTCCGTGTGTTCGGAGTTTGAGGAGCTTATTGTAGAGCTCTTCATTATTGGTTGTGATCATTCCGCCTTCTCCAGAAGCAATATGCTTCACCGGGTGAAAAGAGAAGATAGCTAATTCGGCAAATTGTCCGTTCCCACAATTTTGCATGGCTCCATGCTTATCAGTAAAATATCCACCTGGGGAGTGGCAAGAGTCTTCAATAATCCAAAGATCATGTGCATCAGCTAATTCTCGAAAGGCTTCTAAATCAACGGCTCGACCCGCAAAATCTACAGGTATTATTCCTTTGTAGGTTCCTTTTGGCGAAGACTCCAACAATTCTTTCACGATATTCAAGTCAAGCAAATAGGTGTCAGGATCAATATCAGCAAAAACAACTTCACCGCCACAATACCTAATGCAATTAGCGGAGGCTGCAAAAGTAATTGGCGTTGTTATCACCTTATCCCCTTCCTGCACTTTTAAAGTTAACGCACATAAATGAAGTGCAGCTGTACCGTTGGAGATGGCTACTGCATATTTGGACCCCACATAATTTGCAAAAGCTTCTTCAAATTCTGCTATGCGTGGCCCTTGAGTTAGATAGTCAGACTTTAGCGTTTCAACTACAGCTTGGACGTCTTCATCTGTTATATGTTGGCGGCCATAGGGAATTACTTCCATGTTATACCTCAAAAGTTGGGTCTACGTGTTCTTTGATTAGTTTTCTAAGGCTTTCAACAGTTTCCCACTCTTTGTTATCTGCGGAGTTATAATTAAATCCCTGCTCTACACGCACAGCCGAAAAGTGATCAATGTACTCTTGCAAATTAAACTTAGGTTGTTGAGGTAAAATTGCAAAGTATTTACCTAAATCATAGGTATTGTAAGAATCTGATGAGGTGATCATTTCCTCATGAACTTTTTCACCGGGCCGTATACCAATTACAGGTTTTTCGCATTCAGGTCCAATTGCTTCTGCCACATCCAAAATTCGATAAGAAGGTATTTTGGGTACGAATAATTCTCCACCCCATGCATGTTCCAACGCATGCATCACCATATTTACCCCGCCCTGAAGTGAAATGTTAAAACGAGTCATTTCCGGATCAGTAATTGGAAGAACTCCCTCCTTTTTTTTATTCAAAAAAAATGGAATTACCGAACCATTTGAGCCCATAACATTACCATAACGTACCACAGAAAATTTAATCGGATTCCAGCCGGTTATGTTATTTGCGGCATTAAAAAGCTTATCAGAAGTAAGTTTTGTTGCCCCGTAAAGATTAATTGGGGCAGCCGCTTTATCCGTAGATAATGCAACAACCCGTTTTACATCGGTTTCAAGACATGCATTAATTAGATTTTCCGCCCCTAAAACATTCGTTTTAATACACTCCATTGGATTATATTCTGCAATAGGTACATGTTTCATAGCTGCCGCATGTATCACATAATCGATTCCCTTTAATGCTCGTTTAATTCTAGCCTCATCTCGTATGTCCCCAATAAAGAATCGAATCTGCGGATATTTGTTAACAGGGTATTCCTGAGCCATTTGAAACTGTTTTTGTTCATCTCTGGAAAAGATGACTAGCTTTTTAATACCAGGATAAGTTGAAAGTATGTGACTTGTGAGGGCTTTACCCAAAGATCCTGTGCCACCGGTTATTAATATTGTTCTGTCATTTAACATTATAATCTTGCCTATTTATTTAATAAATATTTTATGGTTACTATCGCGATTGAAATAAATATACCCAGAGCGGTTAGCAAGGTTAAAATATATCCCCTCCTTGGACTACTCTTATCACTCGGAACATTCACTGCCTGAACCATACTAAAGACTGGAGTCTGTTCCTGCACCTGCAGTCTTGCCTGCTCAAGCTGTTGTGAAAGGGTGTTGAACACATTAAAGGCTACATCTTTCTGGTCCTGAAGCCGTTCCAATTCGGTCTGGGCGCGGGCAGTAGTAAGAGTTACATTCTGATCGCGAAACTCCGCCAGGCGTATTTGCTCACGTTCAAAGCGCACTCTGGAACTTTCGTGCTGCTGCTCAACAAACTCAAGATCTTTGCGGGCTTTCTCAAGGCGGTAATCGGTCACATATTGTTTCAGCAGCTCGATCACATGCCTGTTCAGTTCTGCAGATGCTCTTGCGTCATGGAGTGTAACCCTTGATGTGAGAAGACCGGTTTCTTCATCCAGATTTACTGAGATCCGATCACGCATTGTTTTGATTAACTCTAACTCTTTTTTTGAAATCTGAATAAATTCATCAGCGAATGGGTCCTCTTCCAATACTGTTTCTGCTTCTTCCTCACCACTCATCCATTCGAGTATTGTAAAGGGTAATCCAAAGGTCAGTCTTTGAACCCACTGGGTCAAAGAATAGGAATAATGGTTATCATAAAAATCGGGTATCGTAGTGGTAACCTCATAATCCGCAAACCGAATCTCCTGTTCAAGAAGCTCTACCTGGAAAGAGAGACTGTTGACAATTCGTGGGTATATCATCGGAGGAATTGTTCCGGGGCTCATTTGGATTCCTCCACCGCCAAGACCAAAAGCTCCACCAAACTGTTGCAGGAGTTGCCCGGCCCTCCCTTCCTGTTGCTGCTGCACTTCTGGCATTAAAATCGCCTCACTTTCGTACTCTACCGGGCTGAAGAGGGCAATGAACAGTCCAATCGTAACAAAAACAGCAGTAATTTTGATAATGGTCCAACGACCCTCCCAAATGCTTTTAGCCAGCTCTACAAGGTCCATCTCATATTTTTCGTCCTGCATATATGGTTTATACTCAACAGGGACATAGCGGATATCGGGCTTTTCAGAGTTTCCCGGTTCAGGGCTCTTATTCTTGTCGTCGCTCACGGGTTGGATCGGGGTTTAAATGGATTTTACCGCTGAGGCCTATAAGCCACAGAGAGTATTAGGGTCTATGGTTTTAACCCGGCTATTATAGGCGCTAAAGTTACGGCAATCGGGGGACTTATTAAAGAGATTTATTCAAGGGCCAAGGTGCAAGCTACAAGACACGTGTCTACTGTAAGCACTTTCTGAAAAATTTCCATTGTCTCCCAAAAACTCCTCTCAGTCCTGACGCTGATACCGTGAAAGAAACCTAAGTAACAAATTGTCAAAACCAAACGCTGAAAGAATCTTGGTATGCTATCAGGTCTCAATTTTCAGTGCTTTGCTGAGAAGACTTTATCACGGAAGTACTCAAGGGTTTTTTTCAGGCCTTCTTTGCGTTCTATGCGGGGTTCCCAGTTCAAAATAGTTTTTGCTTTTGTAATATCGGGTTTGCGCACCTGGGGGTCGTCTTTGGGCAATTCTTCATGAATGATTTTGCTGCTGCTTCCTGTCAACTCAATCACTTCTTTTGCAAATTCAAAAATAGTGATCTCTTCGGGATTACCAATATTCACAGGTTCCACCTCGTCGCTTTGGGATAGTCGCCAGATCCCTTCCACCAGGTCATCCACATAGGTGAAGGATCGCGTCTGCGAGCCATCACCGAATACGGTGATATTCTCCCCTTCAAGTGCCTGACGCATAAACGTCGGCAGTGCCCGGCCATCATTCAGCCTCATCCGTGAACCGTACGTATTGAAAATTCGCACTATCCTTGTCTCCACCCCGTGAAAACGATGGTATGCCATCGTCATCGCCTCGGCAAAACGCTTGGCTTCATCATACACTCCACGGAAACCGACCGGGTTTACATTCCCCCAATAGTCCTCCTTTTGAGGATGAATAAGCGGATCGCCATACACCTCGCTGGTAGACGCCAGCAGGAACCGGGCCCTCTTCTCTTTGGCCAGCCCCAGTGCCTTATGGGTTCCAAGCGATCCAACCTTGAGGGTTTGGATGGGCATTTCGAGGTAGTCAATCGGCGAAGCGGGCGATGCAAAGTGAAGCACCAGGTCCAGCTCACCCTTCACGTGAATATACTCCGTCACATCATGGTGAATGAACTTAAACTCTTTCTTCCCGATCAGATGAGCGATGTTATCGGCATTCCCTGTGATGAGGTTATCCATGCAGATTACATCAAACCCTTCATTGATGTAGCGATCACATAAATGCGAACCTAAAAATCCGGCTCCGCCGGTAATCAATACACGTTTCAAATGGTTTTTCCCTAGTTAATTTGGACAATTTTGAACCTCCAAAATAGGGCATTTCAGAGAAAGGTACAGGGGAATATTTCACGGTGCACGGTTCACCGGCCACGGTGGGCGGTACGCGGTGTTGAAGCTTGAAGATTTGTTGGACGTTGCATGTTGAAGGTTTTCTGTTCAAGGCTTGTATTATTTACACAAGATTAACGTTCAACCTGAAACCTTCAACAAGTTGTCAACGCTTAACCTGCAACCTTCAACACTTTAGTCCTCAACGTTTAACGTTCAAAATTTAACTTGTTCCTAATTTTTAACTTCTTAATTAATAGAACTCATGATCAATCAAGATTCCCGCTTCTCATACCACTCATAAACGGCCTTTAGGCCCTCATTGAAGAATACCTCGGGCTTATAGTTCAGCTTTTCGCTGATCTTTGAGATGTCGGCTTCGGAGTGTTTGACGTCACCGGGCCGTTCGGGGCCAAAGTTGGGGTCTATCTCTTTTCCGCTGATCTCCTTAAGGGCTTCCACCATCTCTTTGAGTGATACCCGGTCGTTGCAGGCCACATTGTAGATCTGGTTCAGGGCCTCCCCGTTCTCTGTAAAGAGCGCGCGATCGTTGGCTTGTACGGCATTGGCAACGTAGGTAAAGTCGCGGCTGGTGTGTCCGTCGCCGTTGATGGTCGGCTTCTCCCCGTCGATAAAGGCCTGGCAAAAGATCGGGATCACTGCCGCATAGGGATTATCAGGATTCTGTTTCGGGCCAAAGATGTTGAAGTAGCGCAGTCCTACAAAATTCAGGCCGTACACCTGCTGAAACACATCCGCAAACTGCTCAATGGAGAGTTTGGTCACCGCGTATGGACTGAGCGGCTTGCCGATCCGGTTTTCCACTTTGGGCAGCTCCTTGCTGTCGCCATAGGTGCTGGAGCTGCACGCCAGGACCACCCTCTCCACACCGTTTTCAACGGCCGCGTGCATCACATTAACCGTACCCAGGATATTTACCTCAGTGGTACGCATCGGGTTTTCGATAGAGCGGGGAACAGAACCCAGTGCGGCCTGGTGAGTTATTTTATCAATACCCTTTGTTGCATTCAGGCAAACCTGGTAGTCGCAAATATCCCCCTCCATAAACTCGAACTTCGGATGGGATTCAAACTCCTTGATGTTTTCATAGTAACCGTTGCTCAAGTCATCCAGCACCCTAACAAGCGATACGCGGTCATCCTTTGTGAAGTGTTCTACCAGATTACTGCCGATAAATCCGGCTCCCCCGGTAATCAATAACTTTATTGAGTTTTTCTCTTTCTTCTGATTCAACTTATTTTTTTCTCTGTTTTCATAGTATTCAGTCTTCAGCACTGAAAGTAGAGCTTTTGGAAGAAAGGTTCAGATTTTTATCGAGAGATATAGTAACAACCTTGCGGCGGCCACGCCTCAAGCGTGATCCTGAAGTGTCTTTTTTTAATGCAGAAATAGAATCCTAATGCCCATTCGTCTTGCGGACAAACATGCGGTAAATAGTAAGCCAGATGATTTGAAAGTCCAATAAAAGGCTGGACTTTTCAGTATATATGAGATCATAATCAAGACGTTTTCTCATTTTATGTTCATCGAGTGTACCGCCTCGAAACCCATTTGCTTGGGCAAGCCCGGTAACGCCGGGCGCTAAGATGTACCGGTAATAGTGGTCGTCAAAAATTTCATCCCAATATCTGCACTCATCTACAGTATAGGGCCTTGGACCAACAAGACTCATTTGCCCCTGAAGTACATTTAGTATTTGAGGAAGTTCATCAAGATTCATTTTTCGAAGAAACTGCCCAAACTTGAATATACGCTGATCTCCCTTCTCTGTTATAACAGGCTCACCATTTTTGGATTTCATTTCAATAAGATGCATTGTACGGAATTTATAACAGGTAAATGATTTACCAAAAAGGCCTATCCTTTTTTGTTTAAAAATAACAGGGCCCGGTGATGCTATTTTAATTCCAAGAGCAATAAAGGGAAAGAGAAATGTAAAAATCAGAAATCCTGCGGTGCCTAAAATAACATCAGTCAATCGTTTTCCGTAAAATCCTTTTTTTGTCAGTTCATCATATCGGGTCTCTAGTTCAATTCGTCGATTTTCGCCAGGACTTTCTACTTCTCTCCATAAACGAACGTTTTGCCGGCTTTGTGCGGTAGAGTTTAGAGCTGTTTTCAAAACGTGCTTACTATTATTTTGTAGGTGTATTTTTTTTGCAAAGGGCTTCCAACAACTAAATGTAACATGATTTTACCTTATTAACAATTCATTATACATATGACTATCTGTTTAATTATCAAATTCATTAAAAAAGCGGTTTCATTGATAATTATTTAAATTAGAGCCCAATAAATATAGATTCAAACTTGAAAATCGATATAAATCAAGCTACTGTTTCACAAAAAGAACTAAATTTGAATATTCAAGTGAGTATTATTGATTTGTAACCTTACTATTTTTTAATACAATCCAACATCTGACTGTACCTATTAATTATTTAGATTTATTGCTAAAACATTTCTCAAATCATTCGCCTACAACTGTTTTTGACAGGTGTTTAAAACCTCAATATTCTCTTTACTTCCTCAGTTTTCTGAACCTGAAACCTTAAGCATAAAGATTTCAGGTTCTTCAAGTTTTGGATTAAGGAGTGATGAAAGAAGAATTTGTTACATAAAAAATATCTCCTACTAAATAAGCTTTGAAAACTTATTTTTTGACGTAATTAAAAAGCGTTCAAGCGTTAGACTTTTATCTCCTTTCTGATGCCTTTCACAATTCGTTTTCATCTTCTCTTTAATTTTTATCTAAGTAAGAATTTCCAGCTTCAATTAACTTGCAACTTTCACTAGTTATCCGAAAGTAATGGGTCAAATATCTGACCTATTTTTTTTCGATATTCTTCCATCATGAGAACGAGTTTATC